>RFVJ01000100.1 GCA_009928125.1 Betaproteobacteria bacterium | reverse complement strand
CGTCCGAAGTAAAAGCCCTGTGTTTGATCAACAACAAGGCAGTGTCCAAAGCTTGAGAAGGTTCTCCTGCCAATCGCGCCGCCTTTAAACGCAAACGCATGGCCAAAGTGCGGCGTGAGACGCCTTGTGGCAAGCGATCCAACCAGAGGAGGCTCTCTGCGGCATCGCGATCGTCAAGTGACCACCTCGCAGCGCGCAGCATCGCCCCTTCCTTCAAAGACTGCCTGATCCCCGCATGACCCGACATAGGCTCTTTCAAGGCTGCATCGAGATGAATCTGTCTGGCAGCTTTGTCTTGAAGTGCATGCGCAGATTCTGCAGCCAAGATGTGCGCCACACTGCGAAGCTCACCGGCATGCTCCAACACTTCGCCAGAATCACTCAGGGACTTCTCGCGCACCAACACCAATTCAGCTGATTTTCGGGCACGCAAAAAACGACCTTCCATGAATTGCGCCATGCCCTCCAACAAGGCCGCATGGGCTGCCCGCTCCTTTTGTCGTGTGCGCCATCGTTTGGCTTGCCTAGGTAACTCAAACAGTGCGGTCAAAGCACGTTGCGCCCAGTGCATGGTGAGCAAAATGAGCACCAATCCAAACAAGACCAGGTTCAGGGAAACGTCGACGCGGTAAGGGGTCCAAAAAATGGACACCGTACCCACATTGTTAGACGCCAACAGAGCGGAGGCCACAGCCACCGCAAACAAACTCATGAGCCAGAGCGCAGCACGCATGGTGTTTTACTTTCCGGCCGAGGCAGTGGCCAAAGCGGCCAGCGACCCATCCAAACGCGGGATGGGGCTGCCCTTGCTGAGGCTTTGTGCTTTGTCCAACAACTGCAATGCTTGTTGCGTTTTGCGCGAACTGGGGTCGAAGTATTTTTTGAGTGACACGCCAACGGCTTGCAAGTCGGATTTGGCGGTATCTCCCTGACGGGCTAGCAAACTCAAACGGGCATTGAGCAATTTCAGCTTGAGGTTTTCGCGCAAAAAGAAGCCTTGCTCAGGCGCCAACAAGGCAGCTTCTGGGCTGTCGATGCGGCTGACTCGCAACAAGCCACGAGCTTCCACCATGACTCGCTCCAGCACCTGCTTCCACCAAGGGGCATTGGCAGGCAGCCCCGCGACTGTGCTTTCAACTGCCTGACTGGCACCAGGTTGAGGGCGGTTGTTGTCAATGGCCAACGGTAACTCATCGGCCATGGCCACCAAATCGTCTAGCACCAGCAACATGCCAGGCAAATCTGTAATTTGGGCAGACTTCACGGTCTCTAAATCGCGGTCAATGGCGCGCTGAATGGTCATCAGACGAGGATTGGAGGCGCGCTGCAATCGTTGTTGGGCTGTTTTCAACGCACCCAGCAAAGGCTCTAAGCTGCTGGTCAATTGGGCTTGTTGTTGGGCCAAGCGCAGCGAAGATTCAATGTCCAACACCAGATTTTCATCACGCGTTCGCGACAAGGATTGGATCAATTCTTCCAACTGCGCACGTTGCAGGGCGGCTTCACCCAAGCGCGACTCAAGCAAGGCCATGCGCGCCGCACTGTCTTTGACACTGTCTTGCGCTTGTTTGGCCCAAGCTTTGGCTTCCAAAGATTGCTGACCGGCATCGGCACTCTGCCTTGCCAATTGACCTTGAATGCGGGATAACTTTTCCCAAAGCAAAGCACTGAAGGCAACAGCCAAACCTGCCAAAACCAAAGGCACCCAAAATGTCAGTGGGCGTCGGTGAGGCAACTCAGATGTTGAGGCAGGCTGCAAAGGGTTTGCTGCATTGGGTGAAGCGTTGGGATGTTCGGTGCTCATGCCAGAGATTTTATAGATGCCAGCATGGAAGGGATACCTGGCGCAGCAATTGTCACTTGCTGCCAGCCCCATTTTTGCGCCAGTTGCGCCATGCGAGGGTGTGTCACCACCGCTTTGGCTTTCGACCCGTCAATCCCAGGGCATTGTGACATCAGGCTTTCAATGGCTGCGGAACTGCTGAACAACCAAACCGCCCCTTGTTCGACGTAAGCCTCAGCTTGCATCTGCAGCTCCGGCGAGAGCTGGGTGGGCACTCGCCGGTATGCGGCAACCGCTTGAACTTGGGCTTGGGCATTTTCAAGTTGTTGCGCCAACCAATCTCGACCGGCAATGGCACCTGATTCGTCGGCGCCACGAATGAACAGCACCCGCATACCCGGTGAAACCTGGTTTGAAACCACTTGCCAAAGCGACTCCGAATCCAATTGCGCAGCTTGGTGAGCCGGTTGATCGATTTGACTTTCTGGCACACCGCAAGCCATCAGTGCTGCCGCAGTACCTGGTCCTGTGCACCAAGCGCGCGCACCATGTTGCAAATGGGTCAGCCATTCAGGTGTGAGCGTCAAGGCTTTGGCCAAAAAGCGCGCAGCATTGGCGCTGACAAACATCACCGCCTGACTTTGCAACAGAAGATCGCATGCTTTTGGAGCTTCAGTTGCTGTCATGAAGTCAGACAACTCAAGCAAGGGGAACAAACTGACCTTGAAACCCGCATCCTCCAAAGAACCCGCCCAAGCTTGGGCATCTTGGTGTGGCCGGGTGATGATGACCTGCTGCATGCGGGTGGTAAGCAGGCTCAATGAGCCCCGCCTCGCTTCAGCTCATGGGCCACTTGCAAACCCAAGTCTTCGGCATCTTGCAAACTGCTGACTGCGCCTGAGATGGCCGCATTGACCAACTGGACAGCGCCTTCTGGGTCACCCCAGGCCGCCCTCAAGCTCAACACATCGCCTGCCAAAGTGGCATGCGCCGCCAAGGGCATCGAGCAACTGCCACCCATGGCACGACTCACGGCACGCTCTGCTGCAACGGCCAGCCAAGAAGTGGTGTGAACCAAGGGTTGCAGGGCCGCCACCAAATCAGAACGACCTTCGCAAATCTCGATACCCAAGGCACCTTGGCCCGCTGCGGGCAGCATTTGGTTCGTGTCAAAGACATGCCGTATGCGGTCGGACAGCTTCAAGCGTTTGAGTCCCGCCGCAGCCAAAATGATGCCGGCATATTGCCCTTCGTCGAGTTTTCGCAAGCGCGTGTCCAGGTTGCCGCGCAAGGGTTCAATTTTCAAATCGGGGCGCAAAGCACGCAGCAACACCGTTCTGCGCAAGCTAGAGGTTCCCACCACTGCACCTTGAGGCAAGTCCATCAATGTCGCGTATTGGCTCGATACCCAAGCATCGCGCGGGTCTTCACGCTCCATGACACACGCCAAGGAAAACCCTTCAGGCATGTCCATGGGCACATCTTTGAGAGAGTGCACCGCAATGTCTGCACGGCCTTCTGACAAAGCCACTTCCAACTCTTTGACAAACAAACCTTTGCCGTGCTGAGGCTGCGATCCAAAATTTGATCGCCCTGCGTCGTCATGCCCAATAACTTCACTTCAAAACCACGTGATTGCAAAATGGCCTGAACGTGCTCGGCCTGCCACATGGCCAGACGGCTTTCACGGGTGGCGATGACGATGGGGCGCGTTGTCTGAGGAGGGGCGGAGGGGTTCAAACCGGTAACCTGTTCGTAATATTTCGATCAAATCAAATGCTAGCATGAGACAAGCCCTTCACCGTTAGAACTTGTCATGCCCAACGCCAGTATTCCCCCGCTGAAACGCCATTCTCGCGACAACGAACGCCCATTGGTCGAAGACATTCGACTTCTGGGCCGAATTTTGGGTGATGTGATCCGTGAGCAAGAAGGCGCCGAGATTTACGAGTTGATTGAAAAAATTCGCAAATTGTCCGTGTCTTTCAGGCGTGATGCCGATCACGCGGCAGACAAAGCTTTGAAGAAACTCCTCAAAGGCTTGCCAGGCGATCACGCAGTGAGCGTCATTCGGGGCTTTACCTATTTCAGTCACTTGGCCAACTTGGCAGAAGACCGTCACCACATTCGCAGACGGGCCATTCACGAACGCGTCGGCGACACCCAAGAAGGCAGCATTGAAGTCGCCCTGCAAAGGCTTCGTTGGGCTGGCATCACACCCAAAATCATTTCGCAAACTTTGGCCCACAGTTTCTTATCGCCTGTCCTCACAGCCCACCCTACTGAAGTCCAACGTCAAAGCATTCTGAGTGCAGAACGTGACCTTGCAGAGTTGCTGCGTGAACGTGACGAAATCAAAGCACGTGCCGCAGTGGTCAATGCCTCGAAGGATGCATTGACCCCCAAAGAATTGGCAGCGAATGAAATGCGCATGCGCGCCAGAGTGATGCAACTTTGGCAAACCCGCTTGCTGCGTTTTTCCAAATTGACTGTGGCCGATGAAATTGAAAATTCTTTGAGCTATTACGAATCCACTTTTTTACGTGAGATCCCCAAAATTTACGCAGCCTTGGAAGAAGCCTTGGGCACACATCCCGTTGCCCCGTTCCTTCGCATGGGCCAGTGGATTGGCGGCGATCGCGATGGCAATCCGAATGTCAATGCGCAAACCCTTCAGCAAGCACTCAAACGTCAAGCTGAAGTCGCTTTGCGCCATTACCTCACCGAGGTTCATTACCTGGGCAGCGAGTTGTCATTGTCGGCCATGCTGGTGGATTTTCCGCCTGCCATGAAAGCCTTGGCCGAAAAGTCGCCAGACACCAATGCACACCGCATGGACGAACCTTACCGCCGAGCACTCACAGGGATGTATGCCCGATTGGCTGCCACACTCAAATTCTTGACGGGCGGCGATGCTGCGCGGCATGCGGTTGAACCGCAAAATCCTTATGCCGATGCAGGCAGTTTTTCAGCCGATTTGAAAGTCATTCAAGCGTCATTGAAAAGCCACCATGCACAGGCTTTGGCCGCCCAGCGTTTAGACCCCCTGATTCGTGCGGTCGAGGTATTTGGATTTCATTTGGCCACCGTGGATTTGCGCCAAAGTTCAGACCAGCACGAAAAAGTGGTGGGCGAATTGCTTGAAAAAGCACGCATTGAAAAAGATTACGCAGCGCTCGATGAGAACAGCAAACGCGCCGTGCTCATGAGACTCTTAAACGACGCCAGACCTTTGCGCATTCCAGGCGCAGCTTACTCGGCGCATTCACAATCAGAATTGGCGATTTTTGAAGCCGCACATGAAGCTCGCGCCAAATACGGCGCTGAAGCCATTCGCCACTACATCATCAGTCACACGGAAACAGTGAGTGACTTGCTCGAAGTTCTGCTGCTTCAAAAAGAAGTCGGATTGATGCGTGGCACTTTGGACGACAAAGCTCGGGTCGATTTGATCGTGGTGCCTTTGTTTGAGACCATTGAAGATTTGCGCAACTCGGCCAGCATCATGCGCGAGTTTTATGCATTGCCAGGCATTGCCAATTTGGTCCAACGATCTGGCGCCGAGCAAGACATCATGCTGGGCTACTCCGACAGCAACAAAGACGGTGGCATCTTCACCAGCAACTGGGAACTGTATCGCGCCGAGGTTGCGTTGGTGGAAGACTTTGACCGCCTGGCCAACAGCCACAACATCCAATTGCGCATGTTCCATGGACGTGGCGGCACAGTGGGCCGAGGTGGCGGGCCCAGCTACCAAGCCATTTTGGCGCAGCCCCCGGGAACTGTTCGCGGTCAAATTCGACTCACCGAGCAAGGCGAAGTGATTGGCTCCAAATACGCCAACCCCGAAATTGGACGACGCAATTTAGAGACTTTGGTGGCAGCGACCTTGGAAGCCACCTTGCTCCAACCGACCAAAACTGCGCCTCGCAATTTTTTGGAAACAGCAGCGCAACTCTCGGAAAGCAGCATGGCAGCCTACCGGCGTTTGGTTTATGAAACAGCCGGTTTCAACGACTACTTTTTTGGCGCGACGCCCATTCGAGAAATCGCAGAGCTCAACATTGGTTCTCGCCCTGCATCGCGCAAAGCCAATCAAAAAATAGAAGACCTTCGGGCCATTCCTTGGGGCTTCAGTTGGGGCCAATGTCGCCTCACGCTGCCAGGTTGGTTTGGTTTTGGCTCAGCGGTTGAAAAGTTCTTGGATCAACCCACGGACAAAGAGCGCAAGGCTGCATTGGCTTTGTTACAGAAAATGGTCAAGCAGTGGCCGTTTTTCAAAACCTTGTTGTCCAACATGGACATGGTCTTGGCCAAAAGCGATTTGGCTTTGGCATCCCGCTACAGTGAACTGGTCAGCGACGCCAAGTTGCGCAAAAAGATATTTGCAGCCATCGAGGCAGAATGGCATCGCACAGCAGATGTCATGGCACTGCTCACTGGCGAAAAACACCGATTGGCCAACAATCCAGCCCTGGCTCGTTCTATTCGCCACCGCTTCCCTTACATCGACCCTTTGAACCACCTGCAAGTGGAACTGATTCGCCGCTATCGCGAGGGCAAGGCCGACGAACGGGTTCAACGTGGCATTCACATCTCGATCAACGGCATTGCCGCTGGCCTGAGAAACACGGGTTAAGGACCAGGTTGGGTGTTTTTCGGCATTTTGGACTTGTTTTGCGGGGCATTGACCGGTTTCAGAAGCCCGGCAACCCGATAAAATCCAAGAATGTCAAAAAACCAATTCGATCAAAAGTCCCAGGCCTGGTCGGCCTTGTTTTCCGAGCCCATGAGCGACTTGGTGAAGCGCTACACCGCCAGCGTCTTCTTCGACAAACGACTTTGGCAAGCGGACATCCAGGGCAGTTTGGCGCACGCAGAAATGCTGGCAGCTCAAAAAATCATCAGCGCCCAAGACTTTGCCGACATTCAACGCGGCATGGCCCAAATAACAGAAGAAATCACCCATGGTCAGTTTGACTGGAAGCTGGACTTGGAAGATGTGCACCTGAACATTGAAGCACGCCTCACGCAAATTGTGGGCGATGCCGGCAAACGACTGCACACAGGCCGTAGCCGCAACGACCAAGTTGCCACCGATGTGCGCCTTTGGTTGGTCAGCGAAATCGACCTGATCGGCGGCTTGCTCAACGACCTGCAAAAGTCATTGATCGAAGTGGCCGAGCGCAATGTCAATGTCATCTTGCCCGGCTTCACGCACTTGCAAGTGGCACAGCCTGTCAGCTTTGCGCATCACCTCTTGGCCTATGTCGAAATGTTTGCGCGCGATGCCGAGCGCATGGCCGATGTGCGTCGCCGTACCAACCGTTTGCCATTGGGCTCTGCTGCATTGGCTGGCACCACTTACCCGCTCGATCGCGAGCGCGTGGCCAAGAGCCTTGGCATGGTGGATGAACATGGCAATGCCTGCGTCAGCCAAAACAGTTTGGACGGCGTGAGCGACCGCGACTTTGCGATTGAATTCACGGCCGCTGCTTCTTTGTGCATGGTGCACATCAGCCGCTTGAGTGAAGAGCTCATTTTGTGGATGAGCCAAAATTTTGGCTTTGTGAAAATTGCCGACCGCTTCACCACTGGCAGTTCCATCATGCCGCAGAAGAAGAATCCCGATGTGCCCGAATTGGCACGCGGCAAAACAGGCCGCGTCGTGGGCCATTTGATGGGCCTCATCACACTGATGAAAGGCCAGCCCCTGGCCTACAACAAAGACAACCAAGAAGACAAAGAGCCTTTGTTTGATACAGTTGACACCCTCAAAGACACGCTGCGCATCTTCAGTGAAATGATTGGCGGCCAAACCAACGCGCAGACCGGCCAAAAAGAAGGCGGCATCACCGTCAATGCCGACGCCATGGAAGCTGCGACCAAAAAGGGCTATGCCACGGCCACCGATTTGGCCGACTACTTGGTCAAAAAGGGCCTGCCCTTCCGCGATGCACACGAGGTGGTGGCACACGCCGTCAAAACAGCCCAAACCCAAAACTTGGATTTGAGCGAATTGCCCTTAAGCACCTTGCAGCAATTCAACCCCGCCATTCAAGCCGATGTGTTCGATTGCCTCAGCCTGGTAGGCTCCTTGAATGCCCGCAATACTTTGGGTGGTACTGCGCCAGATCAAGTGCGTCAACAAATTGCGCGTCATCATGCGCGTTTGAATTTCTAAAAGGTAGAGACGATGGAAGCCACTCAAACCGAAGCCACTTCTGTGTCACCCTATGCTGCAGGCCTGAATTGGTCCTCTGAGTTGCACACAGGTGATGAGCGCATGGACCACACACACGAAGAGTTTGTGACCCTGCTGAATGCCTTGCTGCTTACCCCCAAAACAGAGCAGCTCAACTTGTACCGCGAATTTCTGAACCACACGGTAGAACACTTCGCCCAAGAAGATCGCTGGATGCTGGCCACAGGCTTCA
>RFVJ01000099.1 GCA_009928125.1 Betaproteobacteria bacterium | reverse complement strand
CAAGTCTTCGTCGTATAGATTTTCAAGAATGCCAGGTCCACCTGTTTTGTATTGCATCTGGTCTTTGCCATAACCTTGAATGATCAAAGTGCCACCAGGTTTAAGTGCAAAGTTCAATTTTTCAAATATTTTTGTGCGAGCTTCTGGATCGGCAAATTGAAAAAAGATACCTGCAATGGTGTCGTATTGGTTGGCTTGCCAATCAAAACTTTGCCAGTCGCTGCAATGAAAGTGGACCGCTACCTGATGTTTGGCAGCCAATTGCTTAGCTTTTGCAATGGCAATGGGTGAGAAGTCGAAAGCATCTACTTCAAAACCCTGTGATGCTAGCCACACACTGTTGCGGCCTTCACCATCTGCAATTGACAAGGCCTTGCCTTTTTGCAGCAAAGGTGTTTTGTTAGCCAAGTATTGGTTGGGCTTTTCACCAAAAAGGTAATCATCCGTGGAGAAGCGTTCATTCCAACGCGCCAATGGGTTAGAAAATTGTGTCATATCAAGTTGCGCCATTCGCCGACTTTACAGACAAGGCGGAATTGGTTGGTGAGGAGACAGTTTAAAAGGCTTCTTTTTCAGCCTCTAAATAAGCCAAACTGGTGTATTTGCCGATGTTGTTTTCAAAGCCCTGCATGTCTGTGGCACGTTTTTTCACGCGGGGATCATTCAAAACCATTTGCTTGGCTTCAGCCTCTGACTTGCCATCTTTGACGGCCTGCAAGCAGGGTTCCCAAATGCCCGCTAGAAACTGACCGTAGGTTTCGAGTAAATTTTTGGCGGGTTGACCATGACCCGGCAGCCACAATTGCGGGCCTGCGTTGTCGCTGAGCGCTTTGAAATACTTGAAAGTGCCTGGGTAGGAGCCGTCATCGATGTTGGCAATGCGGTTGGCCATGGCAATGTCGCCCACACTGGTGACTTTGTCTTGAACCACTTCAACGCACAAGTCGGCGTCGGTGTGGGCGCGGCCATAGTGATGCATGACCAAATCGACGTCGCCAAATTTGAACTTTTGGCCGTGCGTGACCACCTTGTTGGGCGGAACAGCCTTGGTTCCTGCCGAAGACTGATTGGTCCAACGCTCCATCAAAATACGCCAAGTGTTGCCTTCGATGCCCTTGATGGTTTCTTGAGTTTTGGCCAGTGCGTAAATGGGCAATTCTGCGCCGTACGCTTCGGCAAACGCATGGTTGCCCAACCAATGGTCACCATGAAAATGGCTGTTGAATACAGCAACCACAGGCAAAGGTGTGACTTTTTTGATCATGCGAATGGCCATCTGGCCAATTTGCAAAGAGCTACCGGAATCCAAAATGATGACACCCGCTGTGGTGACCACAAAGGTGACGTTGGACATCATGCCGCGATTCTCGGGCGTGGGAAACCCATCGGGTGCAAAAATCATCCATACATGCTTGGACAGTTGGATGGGCGGAATGTCTTTGACAGGTGGGCCCACCAAAAAGTCTTGCACATCGGCCGCAAAAGTTTGCAGCTCTGGCCACATGCCCACCAGCGTCGCACCGATGGCGGATGCTCCCAAAAAAGTGCGACGTGGTAAGACCGGCGTTGCGTGCTGTTTCGTTTTCAAGTGGGTCATGCGAAGACTCCTGTTAAGCGACGTAGCCTGGGTTGGGCAAGCCGCCCGTGATCTTGGGAGCATTGAGTTGACGAGGCTTGATGCGGCCATTGGGTTGTGTTTTGAGCCACTGTTCAACCACTTCCCACACTTGCTTGTTGCCTTGCGTACGGGCTTCTTCGGCAACAGGGGCCCAGCCAGCCACTTTGTATTTTTTGCCAGATTCAATGAGCTTGCCGTTCAAACGCATTTCTTCGATGCGCTTGCCCATGCCTGCTGTTGGATTGCATTGGTATTGCAAGCCGCCAACACGCACCATGTCGCCACCTTGTTGATAGTAGGGGTCTGGATTGAACAGGTTGTCACAAACGTCCTCTAGGACCGTTTTGATGGTCTCACCGGTCATTTCTGTGACGGTTGCAAAAGAGTACGTGGTCGCTGTCATGTCAAGTAACCATTCGCGGGTGATGGCTTGACCCGGCAAGAGGGTGGTGCCCCAACGGAAGCCCGGTGAGAACGCAATCTCAGCGCCTTGCACATCCATCAATGCATCGACCAACAATTGGTCACCTGTGCCATTGAAATTGCCACGACGGTACAACAGACCTTCAGAGATGCCGAGTTTTTCGTTCAGTTTGCTTTCATAGGGGGCGCGAATTTTGGTGATGAGCGCATCCATTTCTTTGTCGGCAGGCAACATGTTGGAGAACACTGGTAACAATTTGTAACGGAAATCGGTGACGCGCTTTTCTTTGACTTCAAAGTCCAGTACACCTAAAAACTTGCCGTTGGAGCCGGCATTGGTGACGATGGTTTTGCCACCTTTGTTACTGACCAATGTTGCGACAGGCATACCGTCGTGTGTGTGTCCACCCATGAT
Organism: Betaproteobacteria bacterium; assembly: GCA_009928125.1. GTDB lineage: Bacteria > Pseudomonadota > Gammaproteobacteria > Burkholderiales > Burkholderiaceae_C > Limnohabitans_A. The sequence continues at coordinate 5,868 of RFVJ01000099.1, read as the reverse complement.
GGCGTCAATACCGCTGACGCGGCTGGCCATCTTGAGGTCAACGTCCATGCCGTTGTGACTGATGACCACCACGACTTGTGCGCCTTTGCTGCGGGCTTCATTGACCATGGCTTGCATGTTCTCGTCTTGAATGCCAAAGGCCCAATCGGCCACCATGTACCGCGGGTTGGCAATGGGCGTGTAAGGGAAGGCTTGGCCAATGATGGCACAGGGAACACCGTTGATTTCTTTGATGACGTAAGGTTTGAAGACGGGGTCGCCAAAGTCTTGGGTCTTGATGTTCATTTGCAAGCGTCTACCATGTCTTGACCGTTGGTCCAAAGGCATGTGCCTGAACCTTGCCACGTGTCACCACCGTCGAGCAACAATGCGCCTGGACGACTGGCTTTCATGCGTTTGACCAGAGTCGCCAAGTGCGCAAAGCCACCGACTTTGCCGTAACGCGCAGCGGCTTTCTCGTAATTCAAGTAAGTGAGCGCGTGGGCTTCGGATGTGCCAGGCCTTATGTTGGCAAACTTGAGCAAATGCTCACCGACCAAATGTGGCAGATTGCCCTTCATGCTGCCCAAACCCAAATTGATACTGGGCTCGCGGAAATAAATCGGCTTGAGTTGCGCATGGCAGTCGGTCATGTGCAAGAACGACACATTGCCAAACTTGGGAATGTCATACAGACCGTTGGCGGCTGTTGCAGCATCTGCATCTGCGTAAGTGCCCATGCCCTGTCTTCGCTAATATATATGGGCATTTAAAACCCGGATCGACCGGGTTTTAAATCTGCTTTATTTGTTGACGGGAGATTGAGGGTCAAGCAGCAATGCCACCAAATGCCGCACTTGATCTTCCGACAAGATGCCGTTGTGACCTGCACGTGGCATGTTGGAGCAGGCGTTGTAGGCCTTGGAATTCCAAATTTTGCCCCAGGTGTATTCCACAATCAGTTTGACATCTGGGCTGTCGGGATTGCTGACGCTGCGAATTTTTCCGTAGTTATAGAGGCTGGGGCCAATGGTGCCGTAAGAAATTTCTTTGGGGTCCATTTGATGGCAGTTGTAGCAGTTGCCACCATTCACTGTTTTGTCGTCGTCAGTGAATGTGAGGCCACGACCATTTTGGGCGATTTTTTCGCCTTCTTTCCAATCGCCAAGAAACTTACCGTTGCTGGGCCACTTGATGGTTTTTAAGTTGGCAGCTTCTATGGCTTGAGCCGTTTTTTCATCCAGTGGTTTGCCATTTGCATCTGCCTCACTGCAAACTTGGTTGGATTCATCGATGTTGGCCAAGATGCTGGCCTTCACAATGCCTTCATCACGGAATGAAGCTTTCACAATCTGTTGTGTGAGGGCTTTGAAGTCAAGGGTGCTGGGCACCGAGGCACACCCAACAGCCAGTAGTGCAACTGCGCCGACGGCCAGGCTTGTACGAAGTTTTGAATTGATTTTGGTCATTGCATGGACTCCGATTTAGCGCTTGATGGCGGGTGCAATGGAGGCAGAGCCTTGGGAATTCACACCCAAATAAACCCCTAAAGCAATGGTGGCATCGCTGGCAAAGCCAGGGTAGGGGAAGCGTTGCTGTCGGTAGCAATCGTTGAGGCGTTGCTGCATGCCCCACATCTGACCATTTGAGACACGGTAAGCTGGCCACGCAGCAAAGCCAATGCCATCGCCCGGGTTTTTGGTGAGATTGGGCAAGTCTTGCAGTCGAATGCGTTTGCCGTCTTCTGCATGGCATGAGGCGCATGCAAAGTCATGAGGGCCACCACGCTGGAAGAACAGGCGCTTGCCAACTTCATAAAATTTCTTCTCCTCAGCATGCGCTTGAGACAAGTTGAATTTCATGCCTTTGGATTCTGACGCCAACCAAGTGGCCAATGCAGTCATGTTGACTTGTTCTCCTTTGCCAAAAGGAGTCTTTGCAATCTCGGCAGCGTTGAAGCCTTGCAGTGTTTCCATGCAAGTCAGCAGCCTGGATTCCATGTCTTGTACGCGCCCAGTGTCTGCAAAATATTTTGGTAATTCGACAAAGACACCTTTGTAGACACCTGGTCCTTTGCCGAGGTCACATTTTTCAAGTGAAGCATTTTTGGGACCTCTTTTTTGAGTCCATAAACCCTCGCCTTTGGCTTCGAACAAGTCGGCTGGATTGCCGTCTTGCAACATGGCTCGGTACTCATCAATGCCTTGACTGGCTGTTTTTTGAGCCAAACTGCCAAGGCTGAGGGTCATTGATCCTAGGGTGAGTAGGATGGAGAGTGTGTGCTTCATGGGCGCCTCAAACGGTCAACTTCAAAACTGAAAAAAGGGTGAAGTTTTTGCTTCACCCTTCATGCGTCACGTGATGTCTTAGGACACCGTCGCTTCGTCGGTTCGGGTATCTCCTTTGTTGTCTTTCCATGTGATTGCAATTTTGTCGCCGGCTTTGGCGCCTTTGACTGCAAATTGTAAAAATGGATTTTTGGAGACAGCGGGGCCCCATTCTGCGGACAGGACAGGCTTGCCGTTGTGTGTTGCGGTGACCTCTTGGATGAACCAAGCTGGCACCGTTTTGCCAGCGGCATCTTTGCGCTGACCGGATTCCATTTCGTGACTCATCAGAACACGAACAGTTGCTTTATCGCCAGAGGCTTGGGCGCGAATGCGCATTGGATCTGCCATTTTTTTCTCCTGAATATGTGTGAATGAACGAAGAGGTCAGGGGGTTAACCGCCGCAGCCACCTAAAGTGACTTTGACTTCTTTTTTCGCGAACAAGGCCTTGCCGTCTGACATGATGGCCACAGCGTAGACATCTGAGGATTGGCCCATTTTGGCGCGTGTTGAAAAATTGGCGTCAACGGCATCGCTCACGTGGAACATGGCCACCAATGCAGCAGGGTTCTTTTCAACCAAAACCAACATTTGTTTGACGCCTGGCAAAGTGGTACTCGCGCCCAGAGGAACCACAGCGCCATTTTCTGCAATGTCAGGGCCTGTGATGGAAACGTCTTTGCTTTCCGCAATGGCGCCACCGCCATAGGCTTTGACCGCGTCTTGTACCGACTTGGCATCGAAGCCTGTTTTGTTAAATGCTGCATGCGCAAATTGAGGGAAGCCAGCAGAAGCCAGCAAACCTGCAACCACCATGCTCTGTTTGATTGTCTCGCGACGAGTTTGCATCTGATTCTCCTTGTGAATAAGTTGATGCTATTGAAATCTGTGTCAAAGTCAATTGAGTAAAACCTGATGTACTTTGAACCCGTTCATTATTTTTGACTGCCGTTGGCGATCCACTCAGCGATGAGCTTTGCGTCTGCATCACTTAAGTTTTGTGCAGGCATGGGAATGGCCCCCCAAACACCAGCGCCACCTGATTTGATTTTGCCTGCAATGTAATCTACTTTGCCTGGGTATTTTTTGGCAATGTCGTTGAAGCCTGGGCCCACAATTTTCTTGTCAATTCCGTGGCATGCCGTACAGACGTTTTTACTCAACAGGGCCATGACGGCTTTGTTGTCTGCCTTGCCATCTGCTGCTTTGGCGGGTGCGGCGGGAGCGGGGCTTGGTACAGGTGCGCTGGTGCTGGCTTTGCCCGTACTGCCTTCTGGCTTGGTGGTGTCGGCGCCTTTTTGCTGACCGACCAAACGATTTTGTTCACTCAAGTTGCCATGGGCATTGCGCGCAAAGTCTGGCAAGAACGAAGCCACTTTGGCTTCTGGAACGCAATCCTTCATGCAGATCACATTTTGCGTGTCTGGTTTGCTGGTGCCGCCAAATTCCTTGCCAGGCCACATCGCGTGCGCTGTTGTCATGCCATTGCGGTTGGGCATGCGTTTTTGTACCTCTGCAATGTTCTTGTTAGACAGCACAAAGTCATCGGGGACCACGCCTGCCAAATTCAGCAAGAAACCTGTAACGGCATAGACTTCCTCTGTAGTGAGTGTTTTAGGACTGGTCCAAGGCATGGCCCGGTTGATGTAATCCCATAGGGTCGACACGGTGGCCACCTTCATGATGGTGGTGCGACCGGGGAAGTCTGTGCGAGTGAGATTGGCCACACGGCCGGTTTTGATGTCTTCGGCAGTGGTACCGCCAATCAATGGACTAAAAACTTCATTGGACTCACCAAAAATACCGTGACATTGTGCACATTTGGCTTCCCATACATCTTGACCCTTGGCTACCGAACCTGAGCCTGCAGGCAAGCCTTTAAAGTCGGGACGAACATCAATGTCCCAGGCTGCAATTTCTTTGGGCGTGGCGTCTCGGCCTACGCCTGGATATTTGGTGCTTTGTGCAAATGCCGACGCCAAAGAAAGGCCGATGGCGATGGTCAGAACAATCTTAGGAAACTTGAACATTTTTGACCTCGCCATTTTCTTGAACCAACCATGACTGAATGGCGTTGTTGTGATAAATGGACCGTGTCCCCCGTACATCGCGAAGCTGCTTGTACATGGGTTGTACATAGCCCGTCTCATCTTGAGCGCGACTTTGGATGATGGCGGGCTTGCCATCCCAGACCCAATCTAAATTGAAACGCGTGAGGGCTTTTGACAAGACGGGTGTCTCAAGTCTTGCCTGTCGCCAGTTGCGTCCACCATCAACAGACACATCAACGCGCTTGATCTTGCCTTTGCCCGACCAAGCCAAACCTGTGATGTTGTAAAAGCCTTTGTCTAGCAGAACTTGGCCACCGGAGGGCGTGGTGACCACGCTCTTGCATTCTTGAATGCTGCTGTACTGTCGGTGCAAACCGTTTGGTTGCAAATCAATGTAGTGAATGGCCTCGTCTTTGGTCGCGTAAGGCTGATCGCCCACTTCAACGCGGCGCAGGTATTTGACCCAGCTGACGCCTTGAATACCGGGTACCACCAACCGCAAGGGGTAGCCGTTTTCAGGCCGCAGCATCTCGCCGTTTTGACCATAGGCCACCAACACTTCACCTGATGTAATCAAGCTCATGGGAATGGTACGTGTCATTGCTGAGCCGTCGCCGCCCTCAGCCAGAACAAACTTGCCATTTTTCAAATCTGCACCCGCCAATTCAAGCAGTGTGATGAGTGGAACACCTGTGAACTCACTGCAAGACAACATGCCATGTGTGTACTGGACAGTGGGTACCGCAACATTGCCCCAATCGACGGCTGTGTTTGCGCCGCATTCAATGAAGTGAAAGCGTGAAACAGATGGCAAGCGCATGATTTCATCCATGGTGAAAACCTTGGGGTTTTTCACCATGCCGTTGATCATGAAGCGATGTTTGGAAGGATCGATGTCCCACCAGCCCTGGTGGTGCCGCTCAAAGTGCAGGCCGCTGGGCGTGACGATGCCAAACAAAGATTGCAAAGGGGCAAACGACACGGAAGCTTGAGTGGTTTGTGTCAAACCAGGACTTTGACGTCTCTGTAAATTGGATTCGAATTTAGAGGGTTTTCCATAGCCTTCTGTTGCAACGCCCTGACCAAGTCCCGTGGCGTGCGCGGGTAAGTTCAAAATATGGGGATCGCCACCCTCTGTTGGGATTGGATTGCCCTGTGCCCAAGCTGCGTGAGGTGTTGCAACTGCTGCGACGCCTGCTGCGGTTGCGGTGGAGGCCGCTGCAAACGCACGTCGGATGAAGTCACGACGTCCTTGCTTGCCTTCGGCAAAAACCGTTTTGACATCTGCAGGGCTCAAAAAGTTTTCAGGGGCTTTTTGGACCCGTCCTGAAGAATTAAATTGCGATTTCACTTGATCTCCTTGATCTGCCTTCGCCATGGCACGCTTCTATATAAGCGATTACTAATTTATTGGTTGAAATTCTCAACTGACTTGCTGAACTCAACATTACAAAAGCTAGCACTTGATTGTGATAAACAACTTGACAGCGGAATTGATTTAAATCAATT
>RFVJ01000098.1 GCA_009928125.1 Betaproteobacteria bacterium | reverse complement strand
ACGGCTTCAGGCAAAGGTACGTTGTCGAGTTTGGTGGCTGAACGTTTGGGCTATCACTATCTGGATTCAGGTGCCCTCTACCGCGTCACGGCCTACGCCGCATTGCAGGCCGGCTTGAGCCTAGAAACAACCCATGAAGCCGCCATCGCCGCCTTGGCTGAGAAGCTGCCCGTGCGTTTTGAGGGCGACAAAGTGCTGCTCAATGACCACGATGTGACAGACGCCATCCGCAGCGAAGAAGGTGGCATGAATGCCTCCAAAGTGTCCACTTTGCCCGCCGTTCGGGTGGCTTTGGTGGCCCTTCAGCACAGCTTCCAGCGCCTGCCCGGCCTCTTGGCGGACGGCCGCGACATGGGGACAGTGATCTTTCCTGGTGCGCCTTTGAAGGTGTTTTTGACCGCCAGCGCCGCAAAAAGAGCCGATCGGCGCTATAAGCAATTGATTTCTAAAGGTTTTCAGGCTAAAATCGCCGATCTTCGGGCTGACCTAGAGGCTCGCGACGCACGAGACAGTTCTCGCAGCGTGGCACCCTTGAAGCCAGCCCAAGACGCAATGCTGCTAGACAACTCCGATTTGAGCATCGAACAATCGGTGATTCAGGTCCTTGACTGGTGGCAAAGCAAACAAGGCTTCCCCGCTTAATTCAAACTTAAACAAAGAAGACTTGCAGAGGCCCACAAGGCACCCTCCGCGCTGCTTGCGCACTTGTCTTGTGGTTCATCAACTTAACCCGCGTGAAAACGCAAACAACCTAGGAACTTGAATGTCAGAATCTTTTGCAGCCCTATTTGAAGAATCACTGAAGCGCACGGAAATGCGCCCAGGCGAAGTGATCACCGCTGAAGTTGTTCGCATCGAACACAACTTCGTGGTTGTGAACGCCGGCCTCAAATCTGAAGCCTACGTGCCCCTGGAAGAATTCAAATCAGATCTGGGCGAAATCGAAGTCCAAGTGGGCGACTTCGTGTCTGTGGCCATCGGCTCGATCGAGAACGGCTACGGCGACACCATTTTGAGCCGTGACACTGCCAAGCGTTTGGCATCATGGTTGTCATTGGAAAAAGCTTTGGAATCCGGCGAATTCGTCACCGGCACCACCAGCGGCAAAGTCAAAGGCGGCCTCACAGTTTTGGTCAACGGCATTCGTGCCTTCTTGCCAGGTTCATTGGTTGACACACGTCCTACCAAAGACCTGTCACCGTACGAAAACAAGACCATGGAATTCAAGGTCATCAAGTTGGACCGCAAGCGCAACAACGTCGTGTTGTCACGCCGTGCTGTGGTCGAAGCTTCGATGGGCGAAGAGCGCGCCAAACTGATGGAAAACCTCCGCGAAGGTTCCGTCGTTCACGGTGTGGTCAAAAACATCACCGAATACGGTGCATTCGTTGACTTGGGCGGCATCGATGGATTGCTGCACATCACCGACATGGCATGGCGCCGTGTTCGTCACCCTTCCGAAGTGGTGCAAGCCGGTCAAGAAATTACCGCCAAGATCCTCAAGTTCGACACCGAGAAAAACCGCGTGTCCTTGGGCCTCAAGCAAATGGGCGACGATCCTTGGATGGGCGTCAACCGCCGCTACCCCCAAAGCACCCGCATGTTCGGCAAGATCACCAACATCGCCGACTACGGCGCGTTTGTGGAACTCGAGCCAGGCATCGAAGGTTTGGTGCACGTCTCTGAAATGGACTGGACCAACAAGAACGTGGCACCTTCCAAGATCGTGTCATTGGGCGACGAAGTCGAAGTCATGGTTTTGGAAATCGACGAAGACAAGCGCCGCATCAGCTTGGGCATGAAACAGTGCCGTGCCAACCCATGGCAAGAGTTCGCGCAAAACACCAAGCGTGGCGACCGCGTCAAAGGCCCGATCAAGTCCATCACCGACTTCGGTGTGTTCGTGGGCTTGGCCGCTGGCATCGACGGTTTGGTTCACTTGTCCGACTTGTCATGGAACGAAACCGGCGAAGCCGCTGTTCGCAACTACAAGAAGGGTCAAGACGTTGAAGCCATCGTGTTGGCAGTCGACGTTGAGCGCGAGCGCATCAGCTTGGGCATCAAACAACTCGACGGCGACCCCTTCACCACTTTCGTGACTGTGAACGACAAAGGCCAAACAGTGACGGGTAAAGTCAAAACTGTTGACGCTCGCGGCGCTGAAATCGACTTGGGCGATGACATCATTGGTTACTTGCGCGCCAGCGAAATTTCACGCGATCGCGTGGAAGACGCTCGCAGCTTGTTGAAAGAAGGCGACGAAGTCACTGCCGTGGTCGTCAACGTTGATCGCAAGACACGCAACATCCAGTTGTCCATCAAGGCCAAAGATGCAGCGGACCAAAGTGAAGCCATGGCCAACTTGAGCCAGCAGTCTTCACGCGAAAACGCTGGCACCACCAGCTTGGGCGCTTTGTTGCGCGCCAAGTTGGACAACAACGACGCAGCCTAATGACCTGCTGAAGAACAAAGCCTCTTGCCTGAGCCCCATTGGGGTCTTGGGCAGAGGCTTTTTCTATGTGTGATCACAAATCTCCTGCTTTGACATGACCCGCTCCGACCTCGTAGAAGCTTTGGCCGCCCGATTTGAGCAGCTGACCCACCGTGACGCTGAATTTGCTGTCAAAGCGGTGCTGGATGCCATGAGCGAAGCCTTGGTCAAAGGCCATCGGATTGAGATCCGAGGTTTTGGCAGTTTCACCATCAACCGCCGCCCGCCCCGTATGGGCCGCAACCCGCGTTCTGGTGAAAGCGTGCAAATCCCAGAAAAGCGCGTCCCGCATTTCAAACCTGGCAAGGCACTGCGCGAAGCGGTAGACAAAAAATCCCTCGACATCCTGCATGGCAAGACTGACTAAGCTGCTTGCTGCAAATTTGAAAAATCAGGCCCATCCGAGGGCCTTTTTTGTTTCCAAGCGTGTCATCGCTTTAGAATGACAAAGCTGTCTGAGGCTTTCCATGAAACAATTTCTCAAGCTGCTCCAGTGGACACTGAACGCAGCCGTCTTCTTTACATTGTTTGCCTTCGCGCTGAACAACCAGCACGAAGCCAAGGTGTATTTCTTTTTTGGCACCCAATGGCGTTCGCCCATGGTGCTGATTGTCTTGATTGCTTTCGCTTTGGGCATGGTGGTGGGCGTATTGGGCATGGTGCCTCGCTGGTGGCGCCAACGCCAAGCTGCCAAAGCCGTGCTAGCCGCCCCCGCCAGCAACCCAGAAGCCCAACCGGAAGTGCCGCATGGAACTTGACCTCATTTGGATTTTGATGGGTCTGCCTGCGGCTTTTGGTCTCGGTTGGTTAGCTTCCAGACTCGACTTGCGTCAGTTGCGCATTGACAACCGCCAAGCACCTCGCGCTTATTTCAAAGGTCTGAACTTCTTGCTCAACGAGCAACAAGACAAGGCCATTGACGCGTTCATCGAAGCCGTCCAAAACGATCCCGACACCTCTGAGTTGCACTTTGCTTTAGGCAACTTGTTCCGTCGCCGCGGTGAATACGAGCGCGCCGTTCGCGTTCACGAGCACTTGCTGTCGCGTGGCGATCTCAGCACTGCAGACCGCCAGCGTGCACAAAACGCATTGGCCAAAGACTTCGTCAAAGCAGGCTTGCTAGACCGCGCAGAAGACGCCCTGCGCAAGTTAGAAGGCACCAGCTTTGAAGGCCAAGCCCGCTTGGCACGCTTGACCATTTATGAACGTTCACGCGAATGGCCTCAAGCCCGGGCAGTGGCCACCCAATTGGAAGCGTCTGGCGAAGTCAGTTTTTCCGTTCGCAAGGCGCATTACTTGTGTGAGCAGGCGCGAGAATTGAATGCGCACGGCGATGCGTCGGGCGCAGCGCAATTGCTGCAAAACGCCATGGTGGAAGCACCCGACGCCCCTCGCCCTCGACTCTTGCTCGGTCAGTTGCAGTTAAACCAAGGTCAAGCCCTGCAAGCTTACGCCACACTCAGTCAGTTGTTTGAATCGGGTTCTGTGGCAGCGCCATTGGCTGCGGCAAGTTTGGTGCGTGCCGCGCAGGCCGCCCAACAAGTCCCCGCGGCTTTGTCCTTGCTCCAACAACACTATGCCCAAAGCCCTTGCATTGACGTGATGGATGCCATCGTGGCCTTGGAAAAAACAGACGCTGAAGCAACGCAGCGGGTCAGGCAACGCTACATCGAGCACCTTCAAAAGCAACCTTCTTTGTTGGCCGCCTCTCGCTGGTTGGCCGGTGCCGACTTGGGCACTGACGAAACACGGGCACCCGTGCAAAAAGCCTTAGATCAGGCCTCCAGGCCATTGGCACGCTATCGCTGTGCGGCTTGTGGTTTTGAAGCCAAAGAGCATTTCTGGCACTGCCCAGGCTGCCAAGCGTGGGACAGTTACCCACCTCGCCGCGTCGAAGAACTCTGAAACACTTTCAAGGCCTTGCTTGCGATCACCTTGAATTGCAGAATGCACTTCTGCATTGGAATCGGCAGTTGAATCGGGTTTGCATCACCGTTGGGGTGATGCGTAACTGAGGAATTCAACATGTTGAAAAAAATCTTAACCACCACTGCCCTGCTGTTTTCACTCAGCAGTTTTGCAGCCGTCGATGTCAACAAAGCCAGCGCCGCTGAATTGGATGGCATCAAAGGCATTGGCCCTTCTTTGTCTGGCAAAATTTTGAAAGAGCGCAACAAGGGCAACTTCAAAGATTGGCCCGACCTCATGCACCGCGTCAGTGGCATGGGCGAGAAAAGTTCTGCCAAGTTTTCAGCACAAGGCTTGACGGTCAATGGCGCCGGCTACCAAGGCAGCGCGGCAACTGAGCCCGCTCAAGGAAAGCCAAACGACAAACCCAAAGCAGCCAAGTCCTGAAGAGAATGAAGCTTTGAGTTTGAAATCTTTCAAGCTTGAGGTTTGCCATAACCACCGCCACCAGGGGTGTGAATTTCAAACACATCGCCTGGTGCCATTTCCACTTGGCCAATGTGTTTCAACACTTCAACACGGCCATCGACACGCTGCACTTGGTTGATCCCTGGCGCACCTGGTTCGCCACCCGCCATGCCAAATGCGGAATGTACGCGGCCATTGGACAAAATGCTGGCTGTCATGGGCTCTAAAAAACGGATGCGACGCACGCCGCCCATGCCGCCATGCCATTGGCCTTTTCCACCCGATCCCTCGCGCATGGCATAGCTCTCCAATCGCACCGGGAATCTGAATTCCAATATCTCAGGATCGGTCAACCGTGAATTGGTCATGTGCGTCTGAACCACCGAGGTTCCGTTGAAACCCGATGTGATGCGACCTGCCTCGTCCACCAGCGCACCGGCACCACTGCCGCCCGAAATGGTTTCGTAGTACTGGTACTTGGCATTGCCAAACGTGAAGTTGTTCATGGTGGGTTGGCTGCCCGCCATCACACCCAAAGCGCCAAACAAGGCATTGGTGATGCAGCTCGATGTTTCCACATTGCCCGCCACCACGGAGGCTGGAAAGTTGGGGTTGAGCATGCACCCCTCAGGGATGATCACCTTCAATGGCTTCAAACAACCTGCATTCAAAGGAATGTCGTCGTTGACCAAACTTCTGAACACATACAACACCGCTGCCATGCACACCGCAGTGGGCGCATTGAAGTTGTTGGTCTGCTGCGAGCTGGTGCCTGTGAAATCAATTTCTGCGCTGCGGTTTTTAGCATCCACGCGAACCGCCACTTGAATTTGCGCGCCATTGTCGAGGGGCAACGTGAAGCTGCCATTTTTCAAGCGTGTGATCACGCGGCGCACTGATTCTTCTGCGTTGTCTTGTACATGGCGCATGTAGGCCTGCACCACATCCAAACCAAATTCGGCCACCATGTGGTGCAACTCTTGCACACCCTTTTCGTTGGCGGCCAACTGAGCGCGCAAATCGGCCATGTTTTGTGTTGGATTGCGACTGGGGTAGGGGCCACTGGCCAACAAATCCAACATGCCCTGCTCCTGCAGAACGCCTTCGGACACCAACTTGAAGTTGTTGATTTGCACGCCTTCTTCTTGGATGGTGGTGGAGAAAGGTGGCATCGAGCCTGGCGTGGTGCCACCAATGTCAGCATGGTGGCCGCGCGAGCCAACATAAAATTCCGGCTGCGATGCACCTTCTAAAAATACGGGCGTGATGACCGTCACATCTGGCAAGTGCGTGCCCCCGTGGTACGGATCGTTCAATACAAACACATCACCTCTGCGCATCTTGCCCGCGTTTTCGCGAATGACGGTTTTGATGCTTTCTCCCATGCTGCCCAAATGCACGGGCATGTGAGGGGCGTTGGCAATCAAATGGCCTTGGGCATTGAACAAAGCGCATGAAAAATCAAGACGCTCTTTGATGTTCACCGAATAAGCGGTGTTTTGCAATTGCAAACCCATTTGCTCGGCAATGTTCATGAACAGGTTGTTGAAAACTTCCAGCAACACTGGATCGACCGAGGTGCCAGCAGCATGTTTGGCTTGACGCTCTTGCACACGGTTCAGCAACAGATGGTCTAGTGCGGTCACTTGCGCTTGCCAACCCGGCTCGACCACTGTGGTGGCGTTTTTCTCGGCAATGATCGCGGGGCCCGCAATCCGATCACCGATGCGCAAGTCCTCACGCACAAACAAGCTGGCATCCCACCAACGCGATTCGCCATCGGAACCTGCAGCATACATGCGCACGGTGGCACGCTTGGGAACCTCGCGCAAAGGATTCACCGCTTGGGGCACTTCCACCGAAGCGTCTCCCTTGATCAAAGCTTCCACTGAAACAGCTTCCACCATGAGGGACTTGCCCGTCATTAAAAATGCAAAACGTTGACGGTAAGCCTGCTCGAATCGCGCGGTGATTTCCGCCAAGCTGCCCATGCTGACCACCAAGGCAGAATCACTGCCTTCGTAACGCACATGCACGCGCTCATGCAACTCGATGCCATCGCCCCATGCTTGCTGTGACAGTGCAGTTCGCGCCGCATTGCTCAAACTTTGAAGAGGTGCCAACAACGCCGGCATTGCCTCTGGCGTCAGTCGCAACTCCACCGCTTGTTCGCGAATCAAACTTTGATCGGCCAAACCCATGCCATAGGCAGACAAGACCCCCGCCAAGGGGTGCACATAGACTTGTTTCATGCCCAGTGCATCGGCCACCATGCAAGCATGTTGCCCACCCGCGCCACCAAAACATTGCAAGGTATAGCGCGTGACGTCGTAACCACGCGCCACAGAAATTTTCTTGATGGCGTTTGCCATCTGCTGAACCGCAACAAAGGACCACCACGTCTGTAACTGGCGGGTCCTGGGTTGGCCCCAGCGCTTTGCGGCCCCACGCGCAATCGTGCACCGTCGAATTGCAACAAAGAGCCACCACCCGCCGCCACCGTGTGAATGCTCATCATGGGCGCACGCATGCGAATGCCAGCCACTTGCGTTTCAAACTCTCGCTCAAACTGACCTGCATAGTGCGACACATCGGTGGACGTACCGCCCATGTCAAAGCCAATCACCTTGTCGTGGCCCGCGCCTTCAGCGGTACGCGCCATGCCCACAATGCCCCCAGCAGGACCACTCAAAATGGCATCCTTGCCCGCAAAGGCATGCGCGTCAGTCAGGCCACCGGAGGATTGCATGAACATCAGCTTGACACCTGGCATTTCACTCGCCACTTGGTCGACATAACGACGCAAGATGGGACGCGCCAACTGCGCCGCCAAAACCTCGTGTTGCGAATACCGATAGGCGTGCATGAACACAATGGCCACGCTGCGAATGCCGGCGTCAAATTGCGATTGCAATGCGGCGCGCAACGCATCGACATTCAGCGCTTCAATCACTTCACCTTGCGCCGACATGCGCTCTTGCGCTTCAATCACTTCGCTGTACAGCAACTCTGGCAACACAATGTGACGATCAAACAGGCGGGGGCGGTTTTGATACGCAATGCGCAAAGCGTCACGGAAACCTTGCGTGGTCACCAGCAATGTTTTTTCACCTTTGCGCTCCAACAGCGCATTGGTGGCCACCGTCGTGCCCATCTTGACGCAGCTGACCAACGCGGGTGTCACAGACTCGTGCGGTTTCAAACCCAACAAATGGCGAATGCCTGCCACGGCGGCATCTTTGTACTGATCAGGATTCTCCGACAGCAATTTGTGCGTGACCAATTGGCCATCCGGCTTTTTGCCAACGATGTCGGTGAATGTGCCCCCGCGGTCAATCCAAAATTGCCAGGTTGTTTGATCAGACTTTGATGCTGTGAATTGCGATTGCATTTTGTAACGGCTGCTGCAAATAGAAACATGGTTTCTACTATGATTGATCCCTATTTGACGCAAGGTCAAACAAACCCCCAAGGATATACGTGTTTAAAAATGTGA
>RFVJ01000097.1 GCA_009928125.1 Betaproteobacteria bacterium | reverse complement strand
ACATGATCTGTGAAGTTGGCACCAGTTGACGCAAAGCTTGCATGGCGCCTTCATGGTGGCCTTGCGCCGTGTCGTAATAAAATTTTTGTACTTCTTTCAAAATGCCGTTGGGCAAGACTTCTTTGGCTTTTTCTTTCATGTCCACCACTTGGCGCGTGAAACGACTCCAGAGAAAAGGCATGGTGCCGCCACTGTGCGACCAAATCCAGCAAATACAAATCGCCGTAGCTGGTCATCAAACCAATGCCGTCAGCTTTGAGCGTGTCGTAGGCATAGGCGATTTCACGGAGACTGCCTTCCACGTCCATCAGCGGCAGTGTGGCAAATGAGCCAAAGCGACCTGGGAAATCACGCGTCATTTGGGCCGCGTATTCATTGGCCTCGCGTGCGATGCGCCGGTCGGTCGTGACGTTTTTAAAAAACGCGCCAGGCTGGATCAAGGCCAACACAGAAGTGGCGATGTCATTTTTATCCATGTCGTCGATCGACATTTGTGGCGTCCACCGCGGCACACCGCCCAAGCCCATGCGTTTCATGTCAGCCGCGTAGGAGGGGGGCACCATGTGATGGTGAATGTCGATGCGTGAAGATTTGACAGCGGGCGCGCTGCCAAAAATATTCTCGACAGTTTGACAACCTGCAAGGGTGCCACTGAGGCCCACAGTGGTGCTGGTGGCGATCAAAGAAGACAAAAACCCCCGCCGGGTGGCACCTGTGGTTTGCGGGTTTCGTGTCCCGGTGCCTTTGGTGTCATCATTGCAAACGCACGAAAAATTGTGGGAGGCATGCGATGAATTCATGGTGTGGGGCTCCTTAGCCATTGCTGTGCTTCAAGACGAAGTTGTTGGCTGGCTTCTGATCCGCTGGTTGGCAACGCAGGATTGACATTGCCGCCATTGAAAGATTGAAGGTATGCCAAATGTCGATAGGCTTGCGGAAAGCGCAAAAGGCGTTCTTCGGAGAGTTCTAGAGGCTCTCCGGGATTGACGGCCGTTATGCTGTCTTTGTCGTAAATCACATTGCGTTTGGCAATTCGCCATTGACCGTCCCGTTGTTCGACGCGATCGAAAAACTGACCGATGCAATGAACATCCACCGCCACATCGTTCAGCTTGCCTCTGACCAGAATGGCCATGCGAGTTTGCGCAATGGCTTTTGTACCGATCACCTCAACCACGGTGCCGCCTTGAAAATGTTGAGAACTTGAGCCTTTTCGCCAAGCATCTTGGATGGCTGTGATGAAGTCATCGAACGTGCCATGAAACCAAGTGGCTGTCATGATGCCATCAGCGTGCACGGTTTGTCGAAGCTTGTCCCAGTCGCCTGTGTCGCGGTACAAAGCCCAGCTTTGTACCAGTTCGGAAATTTCGAGACGCTCTAACAGGGCATGTGACATGGTGCTTGTCTTTGATGAAAAATTACTCTTGGGCAATGCCCGCATTTTTCAACAGTCGCGGCCACTTGGTGGCTTCAGATTTGAGCATGCTTTCTGTCTCGGCGTTGTTCATTTGAACGATGCGGCCACTGCCTTGCTGCAGTTTTTTGCGCACATCGGCTGACTGCATGGCCTTGTCAATTTCGGCTCGGAGTTTTTCAACGACGGCAGGTGGTGTTTTGGCAGGTGCGAACAAACCAAACCAAGTTTCCATTTCCAAGTCGAGGGTGCCCGTCTCCAACAGGGTGGGGATTTGAGGGCCGTCTGGCGCGCGTTGACGACTGGAAACCGCAAAGGCTTTTAACTGGTTGCTCTCTAAATAAGTTCGCGTGGTGGTGGTGTTGTCAAAAAACAGATCAACCCGGCCGCCGAGCAGATCCATGTACACCGGCTGAGCGCCTTTATAAGGAACCAATTGAATGTCAACGTTGCCGAGGCCCTTGATCAAGGAGGCCAAGATGAACTGACCTGTGCCGGGTCCGCTGGTGCCAAAGTTGAGTTTGCCGGGATTGGCTTTGGCGTATGCCAGCATGTCTTTCATGTTGTTGAATGGCAAATCTTTTCGGCCAACCAAAGTGTAAGAGTGCGACACCACAATTCGCAGCGGAATGAAATCGGTCAGCGGGTCATAGCCAGGATTTTTGTAAAGACCCGCGTTCAGGGCCATGTTGGACAATCCGCCCACAATCAGGTGGTACCCGTCAGCGGGTGCTTTGGCAATGACTTGCGTTCCCGCAAGCGTTCCGCCACCAGAGCGGTTCTCCACGACAAATTGTTGACCCATTTGCTCAGACAGCTTGCTGCCCAAGACGCGGGCCACCAGGTCAAAGCCACCGCCCGCGGCAGAGGGGGCTACGATGCGAATGGGTTTGTTGGGGTAGTCGGTGCTGGCGGGCTGTGCCCAAGAGAGGGTTCCTATCGACAAGGATAAGGCCAAGGAGATGAAATGCTTGAGGTTCATGGTGCTTGTGAGATGAGACAAAAATTGCGACAAACCCGCGCTTAACTGCGCATGATGGCTTTGCCCCATAAGTTCAAAGTGCGCTCTTCGTGGCGCCACTGCCCGACTGGACGTTTGTCAGAGCAGATTTCAATTTCAGATGAAATCTCGGCCAAATTGCCGTCTGGATCGCGCACCATGAAAAACACATCGTTGCCGGGGCCGTGACGACCAACGCCCCAAACGATTTCTGTGCGCAAGTGCCCCATGTGATCGGCCCAATTTTTCAGATCTTCCCAGCTGGGGGTTTCAAATGATTGATGGTCAAAGCAGGTCACGGGCGCGCCAAACAGGGCCACTGTGTGATGCATGTCGTTGCCCCGCACAAAGCAGGCTTTGAGTTGTCCCGAATCGTCTTTCACCACGTCTGACAAGGTAAATCCCAGCCCCTCGGTGTAAAACTGTTTCATGGCTTCAATCTGTTGCGTGCGAAGCGCAAAGTGCTGGGTTTCGGCCGCGGGTGGGGCTGCCGATGGGGCTTGTTGTTCAGGTGTCTTTGTGGCCTGGGCAAGTTCAGACGCCAGCACAAAGACCATGCAATTTTGGTCAGGGTCACAAAATCCCAAAGCCGAAGCCGGCAATTCGGGGTAGGCTTTTAGGCTGGCAGGTTGCAGGTGACTGGTTTGTGTTTTGAAAGCATCCCACTCTGCGGGGTTTTGGATCGCAAACAGGGCGTAGTGCAATTTGCCAGCATGGCCTTCAGAAACCAGCACCTCGCGTCCCTCGTGTCTGCAAAACCAAACGCCAAGGGCCTCATGGCAGGTCATGCCAAAGGTCTTGGCATAAAAATGGGCCAGCGTGGAAGCTTGTGGCGATTGCAAATGGAGTCTTTGCAAGTGACGGTGGGGGTTCATGTGTAGGGGGTCGATCGGTTAAGCCAGCCCACTATCCCCTGCTGAAACTTTCGGCTCTAGAGTAATTACCCTAGTCATTTCACATGCCGACATCGGCGGTAGTTTCAGTCACGAGCATCGGAAAGCCACTCACAACTGACGGCATCACAAGGGCTTCAAACAAGCCGTATAAAATGAAAATCCCCCACCGACTCTATGAATTTGGACAAGCTTATGCAAAAAAGACACTTTTTGACATCTCTCGCTGTTGCCGCCGCACTTTGCAGTCCTTCTGCTTGGTCCCAGGAAAAATTCAAAATTGGTTTGATTCTGCCGATGACCGGCCCGTTTGCCTCCACAGGCAAACAAATTGAAGCCGCCGCCAAACTTTACATGGCTCAAAACGGGGACACGGTGGCTGGTAAAAAAGTTGAACTCATTGTCAAAGATGACACCAGCGCGCCAGATGTCACCAAACGCATTGCGCAAGAGTTGGTGGTGAACGACAAAGTAAGCGTGCTGGCTGGGTTTGGTCTCACACCCTTGGCACTGGCCACAGCGCCCATTGCCACCCAATCCAAAACACCGCTGGTGGTGATGGCTGCGGCAACTTCAAGCATCACGGAAGCCTCACCTTTCATCATTCGCACTAGCTTCACTTTGCCGCAAGCGGCTGTGGGCTTGGCTGATTGGGCGCCCAAAAACAACATCAAA
The DNA here is from genome assembly GCA_009928125.1 of Betaproteobacteria bacterium. Taxonomy (GTDB): domain Bacteria; phylum Pseudomonadota; class Gammaproteobacteria; order Burkholderiales; family Burkholderiaceae_C; genus Limnohabitans_A. The sequence goes on along the minus strand of RFVJ01000097.1, from coordinate 4,468 downwards.
AAAGTGGTCACCTTGGTCTCGGACTACGGCCCCGGAATCGATGCTGAGAAGTATTTTAAAGATCGTTTCACATTCAATGGCGGTCAAGTGATCGACACATTGCGAGTGCCCATGCGCAACCCTGATTTCGCACCTTTCTTGCAAAAAGTACGCGATGCAAAACCCGATGCGGTCTACGTGTTCGTGCCATCGGGTGCGGGTGCAGCACTCATGAAACAGTTTGCGGAGCGTGGATTGGACAAAGCTGGAATTCGTTTGATTGGAACTGGTGATGTGACCGATGACGATATTTTGAATGGCATGGGCGAAGTGGCCATGGGTGTTATCACGTCACATCACTATTCAGCATCGCACAACTCACCCTTGAATAAAAAATTTGTGGAAGCTTTCAGCAAAGCAAATGCAGGCTTGCGTCCCAACTTCATGGCCGTGGGGGGATATGACGGCATGCGCGTCATCTACGAAGCTGCCAAAGCCACCAAAGGTGTGGGTGGTCAAGCTTTGCTTGATGCAATGAAAGGTCAAGTGTTTGAAAGCCCACGAGGCCCTGTCTTTATTGACGCGCAAACTCGCGATGTGGTCCACAACATTTACATTCGCAAGGTGGAACGTGTGGGCGGACAGTTGTACAACCAAGAATTTGAGACGATCAAAGACGTCAAAGACCCAGGCAAATCCCGTTAAACCCGCATTATTTTTCTCAACCCATTCCAACTGAATGGGTTGTTTCATTCATGTTGACCATCTTGTTTGACGGCATTGCCTACGGCATGCTGCTCTTTATTTTGGCTGTTGGTTTGGCCGTGACCATGGGGTTGATGAATTTCATCAATCTGGCGCACGGTGCTTTTGCCATGGCGGGTGGCTATCTAGCGGTCTTGTTGATGCAGCGCTTGAATGTCCCTTTTTTACTTTGCTTGCCCGTGGCCTTTGTTGTCACGGGCTTGCTGGGTGCTGTGTTGGAGCGCACACTCTACCGTCGCATGTACGCCAAGCCTCATTTAGACCAAGTCTTATTTTCAATTGGTCTGGCCTTTATGTCGGTGTCAGCCGTCGACTATTTCATGGGGTCGCAGCAGCAGATCATTCAACTGCCTGAATGGTTGCGGGGCCGAACCGAATGGTGGGATGGGGCCTTGGGCATGGGGCATTACCGCTTGTTCATCATTGCCATTTGTGCCGCTCTCACAGTGGGGCTGCAATATGTCTTGGCCAAGACGCGATTTGGCAGCCAACTGCGAGCCAGTGTGGACGATTCTCGTGTGGCTGCTGGCCTCGGCATCAATGTCAACCTGGTGTTTGCAGTGACATTTGCCATGGGCTCTGGTTTGGCTGGATTGGGCGGTGCCTTGGGCGCAGAGGTCTTGGGCTTGGACCCTACGTTTCCCTTGAAGTTCATGGTGTATTTTTTGATTGTGGTGGCCGTGGGCGGAACGTCCTCCATCACAGGTCCTTTGTTGGCGGCTTTGTTGCTGGGCATTGCCGATGTGGCGGGTAAATATTACATCCCCAAGTTGGGAGCCTTCATTGTGTACACCTTGATGTTGCTCATCTTGTTGTGGCGTCCACAAGGCCTCTTTGTGCGTCAAGGGGGTAAGTGATGCGTGCACACAAAGCCAGCATGCAAATGCAGAAGCAGTTGTTGAAAGCTTCGCAATGGACATGGCAGGAAGTACTCTTGTGGGCGTTGGTGTTTGCAACACCTTGGATTTTTCCGGGGCATGCGCTCATCGTCAACGAAGTGGCCATCGTGGCACTCTTTGCACTGTCGCTGGATTTGGTATTGGGCTATGCCGGCGTGGTGTCATTGGGGCATGCCGCATTCTTGGGCTTTGGCGCTTATACCGCTGCATTGTTTGCCAAACACATCATGCCCGATCCTTTCGTCGGTCTGTTGGTCGGCATGTCCGCCTCGACCCTGTTGGGTGCGGTGTTTTCACTCACCATTTTGCGAGGCACAGACCTGACCCGATTGATGGTGACCTTAGGTTTGGCACTCATCCTTTTGGAACTGGCCAATAAATTAGATTGGCTCACGGGTGGGTCTGATGGTTTGCAAGGTGTCTTGATGGGTCCGGTGATGGGTCGTTTTGAATTTGACCTGATGGGGCAAACGGCTGCAACTTACTCATTGGCTGTTTTGTTTATTTTGTTCGTGGCTGTGCGTCATTGGGTTCACTCGCCATTGGGTGCCACCGTCAAAGCCATTCGCGACAATCGTTTGCGAGCGTCCGCCATTGGCATCAACGTCAATGCCAAGATTGCCTTGGTCTACACCGTAGCGGCTGCGTTGGCAGGCGCCGCGGGTGCATTGATGGCACAAACCACAGGCTTTGCCTCGCTCGATATTTTTGCGTTGGACCGTTCTGCCGATGTCATGTTGATGCTGGTAATTGGTGGGGTGGGTTGGTTGTACGGTGGCCTGCTTGGTGCTGTGGGATTCAAGCTCATGCACGATGTGATCTCGAGCATCACGCCGCAATACTGGACCTTCTGGATTGGCTTGTTCTTGGTGGTCTTGGTGTTGGTGGGGCGTGACAAACTGTTGAAGCCTTGGAAGTGGTGGGCATGATGAACAAGAACACACCGACAACGACAACGGCAGTGACCTCAGGGCATGGCTTGCCTTGTGTGCTTGAAACACGCAACATGCTGAAAAAATTTGGCGGCATCACGGCCACAGACCATGTCAATTTGAAGCTTCGCCAAGGTGCACGGCATGCCTTGATTGGTCCGAATGGTGCTGGCAAAACCACCTTGATCAACTTGATGACCGGTGTATTGCCGGCCACCGCGGGTCAGATTTTTTTAGAAGGCCAAGAGATCTCGCACATGGCGCCGCACTTGCGTGTCCGCCAAGGTTTGGTCAGAACCTTTCAAATCAACCAGCTGTTTGCCAGCATGACGCCTTTGGAAACTTTGGCCATGGTGATCAGCCAACAAAAAGGCTTGGGCGTTCGCGCTTGGCAAGCCCTGGGTGCAAAAGCCAATGTGGTCCATCGCGCCGAAGAATTGCTCGAGTTATTTCACCTTCAAGCGGTTCACGATAAGGTGACAGCTCAAATGCCTTACGGCAAACGTCGCTTACTGGAAATGGCCATTGCTTTGGCCTGCGAACCGCGCGTGCTCTTACTCGATGAACCTGTGGCCGGTGTGCCTGCAGGTGAGCGCGAAGAATTGCTGCGCACAGTAGCCCAATTGCCCAAAGATGTGTCGGTGCTCCTGATTGAGCACGACATGGATTTGGTCTTTGACTTTGCTGACACCATCACGGTCTTGGTCAACGGCGCGGTGCTAACCGAAGGCACACCCAAAGACATCGCAAATGACGCCCAAGTGAAAGCGGTTTACTTGGGCCACGGCGAGGAATTGCAAGATGTCTGAGTTGCTGAAGATTGACGAATTGAGCGCAGGCTATGGCGAGGCTGTTGTATTGCAAAACATCAGTTTCAGCTTGGCGGAGGGTGAGACGATGGCATTGCTCGGTCGCAATGGCACCGGCAAAACCACCTTGCTTGACACCTTGGCTGGCGCGACGCGTCAACACGCTGGTCGGATCGAATTTGCGGGCTGCGCATTGCACACATTGCCATCACATCAACGTGCCGCTTCTGGCATAGGTTGGGTGCCGCAAGAGCGCAATATTTTCAAGTCACTCACGGTGCATGAAAATTTAACGTCGGTGGCCAGAATACCACGCGATGGTCAATCTAGCCGGCCTTGGACACCTGAACGTGTCTACGAGATGTTTCCACGGTTGGCAGAACGCAAGACCAATTTGGGCACGCAATTGTCGGGTGGCGAACAACAAATGTTGGCCGTGGGCAGAGCCTTGGTGCTCAACCCGCGCTTGCTGTTGCTGGATGAACCGCTGGAGGGTTTGGCGCCTATCATTGTTGAAGAGTTGTTGCGCGCCATAGCCCGAATTACCCGTGAAGAGGGCTTGTCTGCCATCATTGTGGAGCAGCACCCTCAAGCCATTTTGGCCATCAGCCATAAGGCGATAGTGCTAGACCATGGTGAAGTGGTTCATTCAGGTTCAGCACAGGAATTGCGCGAGCAACCCGACATACTGAACAAGTTATTGGGCGTGACTCAAAAAAACTTTTAAGTCAAAGAGATCAAAAGCATAGGATTTGACATGTTCTTGAAAAATACTTGGTATGTGGCCTGTCAGGCCCATGAGATCACAGACAAACCTTTAGGCCGCAAAATTTGCAACGAGGCCATGGTTTTTTACAGAAACGGCGAGGGCAAAGTCTCGGCCGTTCAAGACTTCTGTCCGCACCGCGGCGCGCCCTTGTCTTTGGGCCGTGTTTGCAACGGACAGCTGGTCTGTGGCTACCACGGCTTGGTGATGGGCTGTGACGGACACACGGTCAATATGCCGGGCCATCAGGTTCGTAACTTTGAGCCCATCAAGGCGTATGCCGTCATCGAGCGTTATGGTTTTGTATGGGTTTGGCCA
>RFVJ01000096.1 GCA_009928125.1 Betaproteobacteria bacterium | reverse complement strand
GCAAGGTACGGGTGCGAGCCGCCGTCTGCGCAATTCAGGTAAGACACCTGGTATTGTTTATGGCGGTGTGGATCAACAACCCCAATTGATCGAACTCGATCACAATGCCCTGTGGCACGCCCTGAAAAAAGAAGCTTTCCACGCAAGCATCTTGGACATGGAATTGAACGGTCAAGAAACCAAAGTCTTGCTCCGTGACTTCCAAATGCACCCTTACAAACAATTGGTGTTGCACATCGACTTCCAACGCGTTGATGCCAAGACCACTTTGCACCGCAAAGTGCCAATCCATTACTCTGGCGAAGACGTTTCTCCCGCTGTGAAAGTGGATGCTTGCTTGATCAACCACATCATGAATGAGCTCGAAATCGCTTGCTTGCCAGCCGATTTGCCTGAAGCCATCAACGTTGATTTGTCTGGCTTGAAGAAAGGTGTTTCTTTGCACCTGGCCGACATCACATTGCCCAAGGGTGTGAAAGCCGTTACACACGGTAAGAAAAACCCAGTGTTGGTGTCTGTGGTGGCCCCAGTGGTTGAAGAAGCTGCGCCTGCAGCCGAAGCAGCACCCGCAGCCGATGCCAAGGCAGCTAAGAAGAAGTAATTCTTCACGCGCATTAAACACCCCTCGTGTTTCAAACAACCCGCCTTGTGCGGGTTGTTTTGTTTTTATACTCGCACATGATCAAACTGTTTGTTGGCTTGGGCAACCCAGGCGCCGAATACGAAGACACCCGTCACAACGCTGGCTTTTGGTGGATCGACGCCTTGGCACGCGAGCTCAATGTCAACTTGGTTGCCGACAAAAGTTATTTCGCCAAAGTGGCGCGCACCCAAGTCAAAGGCCAAACCATTTGGTTGCTAGAGCCTCAAACTTTCATGAACTTGTCGGGCAAGTCTGTGGGCGCTTTGGCCAAGTTTTTCAAAATCACACCCCAAGAAATATTGGTGGTTCACGATGAACTGGATGTGGTGCCGGGCCAGGCCAAGCTGAAGTTTGGTGGCAGCCATGCCGGCCACAATGGCTTGCGCGACATTCATGCCCAATTGGGTACGGGCGACTATTGGCGATTGCGTTTGGGCATTGGCCACCCAGGCGTTAAATCAGAGGTGGCCAATTGGGTGCTGAAAAAGCCCATGGCTGAACAACGCGATTTGATACAAGAAAGCATCGCGCGCTCGGTCAAAGCGGCCGATTTGCTGATGGAAGGCCACATGGAAAAAGCCATGGTGCAAATTCACACCAGCAAACCACCCCGTCCCAAGCCACCCCGACCTGAAGGGGTCTAAGCACAAGGGGCCTTGTGCTCTCTTGCCTTCAAGCTGTGTTTTGAAGGCGCAGGTACTTCTGAAACAAGGTCTCTTTGGTTTCCACGTGCTGAGGATTGACAGGAATGCACGCCACGGGGCACACCTGCACGCACTGAGGTTCGTCAAAATGACCCACGCACTCTGTGCATTTGTGGGGGTCAATTTCGTAGATTTCTGGGCCGAGGTAGATCGCCTGATTGGGACATTCAGGTTCGCACACATCGCAATTGATGCATTCATCGGTGATCATCAAGGCCATGGCAATCTCACTCTTTCTACCCGAATTATCAGGCAGAGAAGACAGCTGGCTGCACTGCGCCTAAAATACCCCTGTGGAACCCCTACTCAACGCCGATTTACATTGCCATTCCGTGGTCTCGGATGGCACGCTCACGCCAGAGGCCTTGGCTGCGCGCGCCAAAGCCAACGGCGTGCAATTGTGGGCCCTCACCGATCACGACGAGATTGGCGGCCAAGAACGCGCCATGGCTGCAGCCAAAGCCCAGGGCATGAAGTACCTCACCGGCGTCGAAATCTCCATCACTTTTGCCGGCAAAACTGTCCACATTGTGGGTTTGGGTTTTGACCACCACAATGAAGCTTTGGTGCAAGGCCTGCGCCAAACTCGCGGCGGTCGCGGCGAGCGCGCCAAAGAAATGTCGGAGGGCTTGGCCAAGGTGGGCATCATGGGTGCCTACGAAGGCTCTCTCAAATACGTTGGCAATCCTGAACTCATTTCACGCACGCACTTTGCACGATTTTTGGTTGAAAGCGGCGTTTGCAAAGACACTTCCGAAGTGTTTCGCAAGTACCTGACCGAAAACAAGCCTGGCTTTGTGCCTCACCGTTGGGCCTCCCTTGAGAATGCCGTCAAATGGATCACGGGCGCTGGCGGTGTCGCTGTCGTTGCACACCCTGCGCGCTACGGTTTCACTGCCAACGAAGAGTTTGCCCTGTTCACTGAATTTAAACACCATGGGGGCCGTGCCGTTGAAGTGATCACAGGCAGTCATTCCAGCGCCGACGCATTGCAATACGCAGACACTGCGTTGGAATTTGAATTGGCAGCTTCTCGCGGCAGCGACTTCCACAGCCCCGAGGAAAGCCACACCGACCTCGGCACCTTGCCTTGGTTACCAGGGCAACTGACCCCCGTGTGGGATCTGTTGTCAGACCGGATCCAGTGAAACACAACGCTGCACAGACGCTTGCTGGGATTGGCTTCGTCGTTTTGTCCGTTGCATGTTTTGCGGTACTGGACACCACCACCAAACATGTCAGCGCCAGTGTTCCTTTGATGTTGGCCTTGTGGTTTCGTTACTTGATTCAAGCTTTTTTCAGCACCATTTTCTTTTTGCCACAACGCGGCATGGCGCTTTTTAAAACCGATCATCCTCGATTTCAATTGGCGCGCGGTGCGCTCTTGTTCAGCAGCAGCCTGTGTGCGTTTTATGGTTTGAAGCACATGCCTGTGGGCGAGTTCACCGCCATTGCATCCATCACGCCCTTGGTGGTCACTGTGGTGGCCGCCATGGTGCTGGGCGAGAAAGTGCGCAAGCTCCGTTGGGCCTTGGTCGTTGGCGCCTTCGTTGGCACGCTGATCATGGTGCGGCCGGGCACCCAACACTTTGATTGGGTTTTGGTATTTCCCTTGATGCTGATTGTGACCAATGGCAGTTTTCATTTGCTCACCAGCAAAATGGCCAAAACCGAAGACCCCATCACCATGAACATTCTGACCGGCTGGGTAGGAACTGCACTGGGCGCTTTTGTCTTACCCTTTGTTTGGGAGTTGCCCACCGATGGATTTGTGTGGGCGCAGCTCCTCATCATGGGCAGCTTTGCCACGGTAGGACATTACCTGTTGATCAAAGCGTTTTCCAAAGCACCCGCCACCGTGCTCACCCCCTATTTCTACACGCAAATTGGGTTTGCCATGCTGGGGGGCTGGTGGGTCTTTGACCACATGCCCGACCAATGGACCTTGGTGGGCATGGGCGTGGTCACCCTGTGTGGTGCATTGGGCGCTTGGTTGACGGTGCGCGAAAGTCGTATCCAAGTTTTACCCATTGAGTCTTGAACGTTTGAATTGACATGGCCCAGTATTTTTCTGTTCACCCCGAGAACCCCCAACAACGCTTGCTCAAACAAGCAGTGACCTTGCTCAACCAAGGTGGCGTGCTGGCCGTGCCCACCGATTCAAGTTATGCGCTGGTCTGCCACATGGACGACAAGGCTGCGGCCGATCATTTGCGCAAAGTGCGCGGTGTTGATGACAAACATCACCTCACCATTTTGTGCCGCGACCTGAGTGAGCTGGCCAACTACGCCAAAGTGGACAACGCTCAATTCAGAATGTTGAAGCAAGCCACACCCGGCGCTTTCACCTTCATTTTGGAAGCTACCAAAGAAGTGCCACGCAGAATGAGCCATCCCCAACGCAAGACCATTGGCTTGCGCGTGCCTGGCCATGCGGTACTGCAAGAATTGCTGACACTGCATGGCGCGCCCCTGCTGGCCACCACCCTCATTCCACCCGATGAATCCGACCCGCTGAACGATCCTGAAGAAATTCGAGACCGCTACGAAAAAATCATCGCGGGTGTGATCGATGCAGGCGCCTGCAACCGTGAACCTACCACGGTGGTCGATTGCTCAGGCGATGGCATTGAGGTGGTTCGGCAAGGTTTGGGCGACATTGCCCTGTTGGGTTTGTAAACAGACCCCAAAACCAGGCCAACTCTTTGAGACAATTGCGCTGTGGACACCTCTAACCTCATCCAAACCGTTTCGGTCTATGCCCTTCCCGTGATTTTTGCAATCACCTTGCATGAGGCTGCGCACGGCTATGCCGCCAAATACTTTGGCGACCGCACGGCCTACATGATGGGACGCGTCACGCTCAATCCCTTTGCGCACATCCATTGGGTGGGCACCATCTTGTTGCCCTTGCTGCTTTACTTCAGCACCAGTGGCGCCTTGTTGTTTGGCTACGCCAAGCCTGTGCCGGTCAACTTTGGCAATTTGCGCCACCCCAAACGCGACATGATTTGGGTGGCCTTGGCTGGGCCGGGTTCCAATTTGATTCAAGCCATCGTGTGGGCCCTGCTGTATGTGGTTTACATTGACTTTGGCGTTACCGAAAAATTCTTTTTGGCCATGTGCAAAGCTGGGGTGCTAAGCAACGTGGTGATGTTTGCCTTCAACTTGTTTCCCTTGCCGCCCTTGGATGGCGGCCGCATCGTGGTGGGCTTGTTGCCTTGGCGCCAGGCCTATCAGTTCTCGCGCATCGAGCCTTATGGCTTTTTCATTGTGATGGCCTTGGCCATCACAGGCGTTGTCAATCACCTGTGGCTCGACCCGGTGATGAATACCACGTTTGGACTGATCGAACTGATTTTGAAATCTCTGACTTAAAGACCTCGAAGCCCTTAAAGCCCTCTTCTTGAACCCTCCATTGCCATGACGACTGACCACTCCCAACGCACACGCGTACTCACCGGCATCACTACCACAGGCACGCCGCACTTGGGCAACTATGTGGGCGCCATTCGACCTACGGTGCAAGCCAGTCGCAATCCGGCCACACAAGGCTTTTACTTTTTGGCGGACTACCACGCCTTGATCAAATGCGATGACCCCGCGCGCATTCAACGTTCCACTCTGGAGATTGCAGCCAGCTGGATTGCAGCCGGCTTGGACCCCGATGGGGTGATGTTCTATCGACAGTCCGACATTCCCGAAATTCCTGAACTCACATGGTTTCTGACGTGCGTCACGGGCAAAGGCCTGTTGAACCGTGCGCACGCCTACAAAGCATCTGTCGACAAAAACAACTTGGCTGGCAACGATCCCGATGCCGATGTGACAGCAGGTTTGTTCATGTACCCGGTGTTGATGGGCGCCGACATTTTGATGTTCAAGGCGCACAAAGTGCCCGTGGGCCGCGATCAAATTCAACACATTGAAATGGCGCGTGACATGGCGTCCAGCTTCAATCATTTGTATGGTGAGCACTTGGTGTTGCCCGAAGCGGTCATTGAAGAGTCTGTGGCCTTGTTGCCAGGCTTGGATGGCCGCAAGATGAGCAAAAGCTACGACAACACCATTCCTTTGTTTGCATCGAGTGCGCAACTCAAGAAATTGATTTCTGGCATCGTGACCGATTCACGCGCACCTGGCGAAGCCAAAGACACCGAAGGCTCGGCCTTGTTTCAAATTTACCAAGCCTTTGCCAGCGCTGAAGAAACCGCCAGCTTGGCCAAGGCCTATGCCGATGGCATTGGCTGGGGTGATGCCAAACAAATTTTGTTTGAACGCATTGACCGCGAAGTTGCGCCCATGCGTGCCAAGTACGAAGAGCTGATCAACAACCCAGCCACAGTCGATGCCATTTTGCTCAAAGGCGCAGCCAAAGCGCGTGAGTTGGCCACTCCCTTCATCAAAGAGTTGCGACACGCTGTGGGCTTGCGCGCATTGGCCAGCGCAGCAAGCTCGCAAGGCCATGCCAAAACTGCGCGCGCGGCCAGCCCCTCCTTCAAACAATACCGAGAACAAGACGGTCAGTTTTATTTCAAACTGGTCGACCCGCAAGGCCGTGTGTTGTTGCAAAGCTTGGGCTTCGGCTCCCCCAAAGACGCTGGCATGGCCATTGCGCAATTGCAACAAGACGATGCCAAAGCTCTGGCAGCCTTGGGTGCACAAGTCACTTTGGGTGAGGGTGTGAGCGCAGCCAAAGTGGCAGAGGCCTTGGGCACTTTGCGCGCCGAATTGGCAGAAAAGGCCAAAACCAAGGCTTGACGCTTGCGCCGTCGAGTGTGGTTTGCGATCTGTTAAATCTTCAAAAAGTGTTCAAATTACGCAAAAGTTGCTTGATTTGTTCAAGGCTTTGCTGATACGCTCATACTTTAAGTTTCATTCTTGAGCAGACCATGACTGTTTACGTGATTGACGACCACCCGCTGATGCGCGATGCCCTCACCATGTTGGTTCAACGGGTCCGCCCCGGTTTGAAGGTGGTGTCCGTTCACAAACTCAGCAGTTTGGAGTCCACAGTTGAACGCCAAGGCGAGCCTGAATTGTTTTGTCTCGACTTGAAACTGCCCGACACCTTGGGCTTGTCGGGCGTGCATGCCGTGAAGGCCAAATTTCCCCAAGTGCCTTTGGTCATTGTGACCGGCTCAGAAGCCAGCGAATGCGAAGCCGCTTGCTTGGAGGCAGGCGCCAATTTGTTTTTAGAAAAAGCCAGCCCACCCAACACCATCATCGAAGGCCTGCGCACGTTCTTGCCCACGCCTGAAGAAGCGGAGGCCGCCACTGCCAATGCGGCCGCCCCGACCAAGTTGTCAAAGCGTCAGAAACAATTGATTTTGATGCTGGACCAAGGCCTGAGCAACCGCGACATTGCCGACAAACTGGCCATCAGCGAACACACCGTCAAGGTTCACTTTTGGCGTTTGTTCCGACGCCTGGGTGTGAACAGCCGCACGCAAGCTTTGCACTTTGCACGCACCAACGGCTGGCTCGGTATTTAATCTTTTTTCTTCTTATTGACGATGTCGGGCGTGACAGCGTCAAGCACATTGATCACCGTTTTACCGGTGTAAATGACGGTCGAGGCCACCACGTCGGCCACAGCAACCACAGCACATCCCTGCAGTAGCAGGCAGGTCATCAGAGCGGCACAAGCGCTTGCAAATTTCATGACAAAGATCTCTTGAGGTAGGACACCCTGAGGGTGACTGGGATGGATGGGTGCCATTCTACGAGGCTCAATGGCGCACAGGTGAGTCACCTGGATCGGCTTCGTGAACTTGCTTGTAAAAACGCTTGGGCAAGTGCGTGGTCAGACGTTCAATGGCCAAGTCAATCATGTCTGGGTGAATTTCATGGCCAATGTAGGGCAACACATCGGCCGTGACATCGGCCTCAATGGCCACCAAATGCTCTGCCGCACTGACCGCATGGCCATAATGAATGACGTTGTCTGATTTGCCATGAAACAAATGGTAGGTGACAGTTTCGGGTGCTTGGGTTGGCAAATTGACAAATCGGCTGCCAAAGCCCATCACGCGACCGCACAACTGGCCCTCTTGCAAACTGGCGGCCAAGGACATGATGCCGCCTTGTGAGAAGCCCACCAAGGCTGTGGCTTCATGGCTCACACCCGCGCGTTGTTGCCATGCGCGAATGAGGGATACGAAACTGGGCATGGCATCGTTCACCCGTTGAGGGCGGTTGTCTTCGGTCACACCTTGAAGCGGAAACCACTGCCAGCCAAAGCCAGCCTCGGCAGGCTCAGTGGCCTGCACGCACACCACACAGGCTTGCGGAAATTCATCTGCAAAACGTTTGGCCAGCGGCTGCATGTCTTGTGCGTCTGCACCATAACCATGGAACAGCAAGAACAGTTGCGCGGCTTGCGCGGGGGCTTGAACGACGATGTCTTGGGTCATGCCCCTATTTTGCCTGATCAACTCTCCACAAAGATGCGTGCTTTGCGTGGGGTCAACACCAATGTTTCGCCTTCTTTGTATTGCTGCTCGGCAAACAAGTGGGCTGAGAGTTGGGCCTCAATCACGGTGTCTTTGGCAAAGTCATGATGGTCCACGGGCTCAAACTCTAGGCGTGCAATCGGACCGACCACAATGGCGCGGGTCAGCTTGGCTTTGATGCCTGCGTCGCCTGAGCTGTAACGTTTCACCTCAATGTCATGCGGACGTACATAGGCAAAGGCTTTGCTGTCTTGCACGTGTTGATGCTCGGGGCTGTCCAGGCTGACAGCGTTGTCGCCCCCAATGATCATCTCGCCTTCGTGGGCACGGCCATGGAACAAGTTCACGTCGCCCAAAAAACCATACACAAAGGGGCTGGCGGGATGGTCCCACACTTGTTGCGGTGAGCCGATTTGCTCCACGCGGCCGCTGTTCATCAGCACCACACGGTCGGCCACTTCCAACGCCTCTTCTTGGTCGTGCGTCACAAAAATACTGGTGACATGCAAATCGTCATGCAAGCGGCGCAACCAACGGCGCAACTCTTTGCGCACTTTGGCATCGAGCGCGCCAAAGGGCTCATCGAGCAACAAGACTTTGGGCTCTACGGCCAATGCGCGGGCCAAGGCAATGCGCTGACGCTGACCGCCGGAGAGT
>RFVJ01000095.1 GCA_009928125.1 Betaproteobacteria bacterium | reverse complement strand
TCAAATTGGCCGATGGAAGTTTGGGTGAGTGGCGTCATGTCACCTATGCCGAAGCTTGGAACACGGCGCGCAACATTGCGCAAGGTCTGATCAACCGTGGCCTGAACGCCGAGCGCCCCGTGGTGATCTTGAGCGAAAACAGCTTGGAGCATGCTTTGTTGGCTTTGGGTTGCATGGTGGCCGGTGTGCCATTTGTGCCCACTTCACCGCCCTACTCGTTGATCAGTCAAGACTACGACAAGCTCAAACACGTGTTGCGTACCGTGACGCCAGGCCTGGTGTTTGCCAGCGATGCACGGTATGCCAAAGCCATTGCCGCCACCGTTTCAAACGACATGGAAATTGTGATGAACGAAGGTGGCGTAGAAGGAAAACAAGTCACCACTTTTGATGCCTTGTGCAGCACACCTGCCACGGCGCAAGTCGATGCTGCCATTGCAGCCACAGGCCCCGACACCATTGTCAAATTCTTGTTCACCAGTGGCTCCACCAAGTTGCCCAAAGCGGTGATCAACACCCAGCGTTTGTGGTGCGCCAATCAACAGCAAATGACGCAGTCCATGCCCATCTTGGCCGAAGCGCCCTTGGTCCTGGTGGATTGGTTGCCATGGAACCACACCTTTGGCGGCAACCACAACTTTGGCATGGTGGTGTTCCATGGCGGCACGATGTACATCGACGATGGCAAGCCCACGCCTGCGCTCATGCACGAGACCTTGCGCAACTTGCGTGAAATCGCACCGACCGTTTATTTCAACGTGCCCACAGGTTTTGAAGCCATTGCCAATGCCATGAAGACCGACGATCTGCTGCGCAAAACGTTGTTGTCGCGCGTTCAGATGTTCTTCTATGCAGGCGCTGCTTTGGCACAACCCATTTGGGACAGCTTGTACGAATCGCAAGAGCGCGAAATTGGTGAGCGCATTGTGATGGGCACAGGTCTTGGCATGACCGAATCGGGCCCCTTCGGTATTTTTGTGACCAACCCTTACGTCAATGCTGGCGACTTGGGCGTGCCCACCCCTGGTTTGGAATTGAAACTCGTCGACATGGGTGGCAAAACCGAAGTGCGTTACCGCGGCCCCAACATCACGCCAGGCTACTGGCGCAACGACGAAGAAACCCAAGGCGCATTTGACGACGAAGGCTTCTTCTGTACTGGCGATGCCGTCAAATGGATTGATGAAACCGATGTGCACTTAGGCCTCAAGTTCGATGGCCGAATTGCCGAAGACTTCAAACTGGCCACGGGCACCTTTGTGAGTGTGGGCCCCTTGCGCGGCAAGATCATTGCCGCAGGTGCGCCCTACATCCAAGATGTGGTGCTCACAGGCATCAACTTGAAAGAAGTGGGCGCCATGGTGTTCCCAACGCCTGCAGTGCGTGCGCTCAGTTGCATGCCAGCCGACGCGCCCTTGGCGGATGTGTTGAGCAGTGCACCCGTGTTGGCCCATTTCCAAAAAGTCATCAACGAATTGGCCCAAACAGCCACGGGCAGTGCCAACCGCATTGCACGCATGTGCTTGTTGTCCGAGCCGCCCACCATCGACAAAGGCGAGATCACCGACAAAGGCTCCATCAACCAACGTGCTGTCTTGTCACACCGCGCCGACACGGTTGCAGCCTTGCATGAGGAGCGCTTGCACTTCATCTTGAAGCCCACCCTCTGATTTTGAATCTCTGAAAGAATGACCATGAGCCAAGCTGGATTTTTCAATGCCTTTGACGACGTGTGGATGCACGAAGGCGTTCGCACACCGATGGTGGATTACTGTGGCGCTTTGGGTCACATCTCCCCCACCGACATGGGCATCAAAGCGGCACGTGAAGCCCTGAAGCGGGCTGACATCCCTGCCACAGACATTGGCTCCGTGCTGACGGGCAACATGGCGCCTGGTGACTTTGATCAGTTTTTCTTGCCACGACACATTGGCCTGTACGCTGGCGTGCCTGTTGAAGTTCCTGCATTGATGGCGCAACGCATTCATCCAATCGGGCGCGGCAGACGCTGCGTTGGTGGTGGGCACTGAAAGCATGACGCGCAATCCCATCGCTGCCTTCGATCACCGCACGGGTTTCAAACTTGGTGCCCCCGTAGGTTTCAAAGACTACATGTGGGAGGCACTGAAAGATCCTGCCGCTGGCATCAACATGATTCAAACGGCCGAAAACTTGGCCAAGAAATACAGCATTTCGCGAGAAGACGTCGACGCTTTTGCATCAGAGTCTTTTGCAAAAGCCGTCGCTGCACAGCAGTCGGGCTTCTTGGCTGGCGAAATTGTGCCTGTCATCACCGAAAAGTTTGAACTTGAGGGCTACAAGCCACGCGGCATCAAGCTACAAGGCAAGGTCACTGAAGTGACGCAAGACACACATCCCCGCATTTCACCTGCTGACGTATTGGCCAAGTTGCGTCCCGTCTATGAGGGTGGCGTTCAAACCGGTGGCAACAGCTCAGCCTTGGTCGATGCAGCTGCGGCTTGCGTGGTCACTTCAGGCGCTTACGCCAAAGCCAAAGGCAAAAAACCAATGGCCCGCGTGGTCGCGGCGGCTGTGGCTGGCGTGCCCCCCGAAATCATGGGCATCGGTCCTGCGCCTGCCATTCGGTTGTTGCTGGCCCGCACTGGTTTGAAACTGTCCGATATCGGTCGCTTTGAAATCAACGAAGCCCAAGGTGCCC
This sequence comes from Betaproteobacteria bacterium, assembly GCA_009928125.1. Taxonomy (GTDB): domain Bacteria; phylum Pseudomonadota; class Gammaproteobacteria; order Burkholderiales; family Burkholderiaceae_C; genus Limnohabitans_A. Next base: position 5,840 of record RFVJ01000095.1, on the reverse strand, counting down.
AAACGCTGGCGGTCGGGCGCGAATTGGGGCTCGACCTCAGCCTGTTGAACGTCAACGGTGGCGCCATTGCATTGGGTCACCCCTTGGCCGCTACTGGCGTTCGCCTCACAATCACCTTGGCACGCGAATTGGCACGCAGTGGCAAACGTTATGGCATCTCCAGTGCGTGCGTTGGTGGTGGGCAAGGCATTGCCTTGCTGATCGAGAACCCCAACGCCTGACGCCACGCGATTCAGTCAACATCATTCATCAAGAGGACAACATGAACATTCAAGGCATGAGCGCATTGGTCACCGGCGGTGGCTCTGGTTTGGGCGAAGCAACCGCCCGCGAATTGGCTCGTTTGGGTGCCAAGGTGGCCGTACTCGACTTGAACCTCGAGAACGCGCAAAAGGTTGCCGCAGACATTGGTGGCATTGCCATTCAGTGTGACGTGACCAACGCCACCAGCATGGAAAATGCCGTAGCCGAAGCAGCCAAAGCCCACGGCGGCGCACGCATCTTGATGCAGATCGCTGGCATCGGTACCGCCAAACGCATTGTGGGCAAAGATGGCAACCCTGCACCTTTGGAGGACTTTGCCAAAGTGGTCAATGTCAATTTGATTGGCACTTACAACGCAGCCCGTGTGTTTGCTGCGGCCTGCGCCAAACTCGACCCGGGCAGCCTTTGATGGCCAAGTGGGTCAACAAGCGTACAGCGCATCCAAAGCCGGTGTGGCGGGCATGACATTGCCCATGGCACGCGATTTGGCGCAACATGGCATTCGCGTTTGCACCATTGCCCCCGGCATTTTTGCAACGCCATTGCTCAAAACTCTGCCAGAACCTGTGCAAGCTTCTTTGGCCGCCAGCATCCCCTTCCCCTCACGCCTTGGCAAACCTGAAGAGTTTGCCCAATTGGCCGCGCACATCGTGAGCAACGGCCACTTGAACGGCGAGGTGATTCGCTTGGATGGCGCACTGCGCATGGCCCCCCGTTAATCGGCAGAAAGCTAGCAATGAGCAAAACAGTTGTCTACGAAGTGCAAGTGATGTTTGGTGACTGCGATCCCGCAGGCATCGTGTTCTTTCCCAATTTCTCCAAATGGATGGACGCCTCATCGCTGAACTTTTTTGTGAAATGCGGGGTGCAACCATGGCGTGAGTTGGTCAAAACCACCGGCATCATTGGCACACCCCTCTTGGAAATCAACACCAAGTTCGGTCGTCCTGCCACCTATGGTGAAACTTTGCAAATTCACACCAGCGTCCAAGAGTGGCGCGACAAAACCTTCATCCACAAACATGTGGTGATGCGTGGCGATACCGTCTTGTGCGAAGGTACAGAAGTTAGAGCGTTTTGCATCAAGCACCCTGACGATCCAGATCGCATCAAAGCCATTCCCGTTCCCGCGGACATCAAAGCGCTGTGCAGTTGATGCAGCGCATTTGATCTCCATCTTTTCTCTGTGTTTTCCAACCCAACCTCTCAGGAGACAACCATGAAACTGAAGAAAACCCTGCTGGCCTTGGCCATCACTGCCGTCACCAGCACTGCTGCGCTGGCCGATATCAAAATTGGCGTGAGCTTGTCACTCACTGGCCCAGGCTCTGGCCTAGGCACACCGATGCAAAAACAATTGCAACTGTTCCCCAAAACCATTGGTGGCGAAAAAGTCACCGTGATTTTGTTGGACGACGCTTCTGATCCAGGCAAGGGCTCTGCCAATGCACGCCGCTTTGTCACAGAAGACAAAGTTGACATCATTTTTGGCTCATGCCTCACGCCCGTTGCAGCAGCCATGACAGACATTGCCTCTGAGGCAGGCACTGTTCAAATTGCGGGCTCGCCTGTTGGCGTGCCTCCAGGCAAAGACAAGTGGTTGTTCCGCTTGCCCCAATCGAACAACGTGATGGGCCATGCCGTGATTGAGCACATGAAAAAGCAAGGCATCAAAACAGTTGGCTTCTTGGGCTATGCAGACGTTTATGGCCAGCAATGGCTGGAGGCTGTTCAACCTGAACTAGAAAAAGCCGGTATCAAAATGGTGGGTGTTGAGCGTTTTGCCCGCACCGACACCAGCGTCACACCTCAAGCGTTGAAGTTGACTTCTGCCAACCCCGACGCCATTTTGGTCGTGGCATCCGGTTCTGGTGCGGCCATGCCCCAAATGGGTTTGGTTGAGCGCGGTTACAAAGGCAAGGTCTACCAAACGCACGCCGCCGCCACACCTGACTTGTCACGCATTGGTGGCAAAGCCGTTGAAGGCACTTTCGTTGTGTCTGGCCCTGCCTTGTTGGGCGACCAATTGCCCGACAGCCATCCATCCAAAAAATTGGCTTTGGACTTTGTTCAGAAGTTTGAAAAAGAACACGGCCCCAACACGCGCAACCAGTTTGCCGGCCACTCATATGACTTCCAAGTGGCCATGGAAAAAGCCATTCCTTTGGCACTGAAAAAAGCCAAGCCAGGCACACCCGAGTTCCGCGCTGCCATGCGTGACACCTTGGAAACCATGGGCCGCACCGTGTTTTCGCACGGCGTGATGAACTGGACGCCCACTGACCACTGGGGCTACACCTTGGAAACAGGCGTGATGACCAAAGTGGTGGATGGCAAGTTCAAGGTCGAATAAGACCGCTCACTTGCTTGTACAGGTGTGAACGCCTTCAAGGCGTCACCCTGTGCACCTTGTGTTTTTTGTATCGGAAATCTCATGGACTTCTCCATCGCCAGCATCCTACTGCTTGACGGTGTCACCAATGGTGCTGTGTATGCCCTTTTAGGCTTGGCCACCGTGTTGGTGTTCACCGTAACGCGTGTGATCTTTATTCCACAAGGCGAATTTGTGGCCTATGGCGCACTCACACTGGCCATGTTGCAAACAGGTCAAACCCCCGGAACGGTTTGGCTCTTGCTGATCCTGGCCGTCGTCGCTTCATTGATGGAATTGATTGAACGATGGCGTCATCATGGCAACGTTTCTCGTGCCTTGTTGTCTGCTGGGAAGACCTTGGTATTTCCGGTGTTGGTGTCTCTCATCGCCATGTGGGCTGCACCGCAAAAGTTTCCCCTGTGGAGTCAAGCCATTTTGAGCGTGGCCATCGTCACGGCTTTTGGTCCTTTGGTGTACCGCGTGGCATACCAATCGCTTGAATCTGCAACACCTTTGGTCTTGCTCATTGTGTCGGTGGGCGTGCACTTTGCCATGACCGGTTTGGGCTTGTTGTTTTTCGGTGCGGAAGGATTCCGCAACCCCACTTTCTGGGATGAACGCTTTGCCCTCGGACCTGTCGCATTGACAGGTCAAACTGTGATTATTTTCATCTCATCCTTGGCACTCATTGTCATGATGTGGCTGTACTTTGAACGCTCACTGCGCGGCAAAGCCCTGCGGGCCACAGCAGTCAATCGCACAGGTGCGCGTCTGATGGGCATCTCCAGTCACACCTCGGGTCAACTGACCTTTCTCATGGCAGCCTTGATCGGCGCCTTGTCTGGCTTGTTGATCGGACCCACCACCACGGTGTTTTACGACTCGGGTTTTTTGATTGGCCTCAAGGGATTCGTCGCTGCCGTCATGGGTGGCCTTGCCAGTTACCCAGGGGCCTTGCTCGGCGCTTTGTTTGTTGGCATTGTGGAATCGTTTGGCGCCTTCTGGGCCAGCGCTTTCAAAGAAGTGATCGTGTTCACTTTGGTTTTGCCCATTCTCCTCGTGCGCTCATTGCGCAGTGGCCATTCAGACGAGGATCACTGACATGAACAAGCAAAAACTTTTCATCTGGCTGCTGGCAGCAGCCGTTCCCCTCGTGGCCTTGTTGCCCTTGCCAGATTTTTGGATTGCGCAGCTGAACTACATTGGTCTCTATGCCCTGGTGTGTCTGGGATTGGTATTGCTGACAGGCGTCGGTGGCTTGACCTCCTTTGGCCAAGCTGCATTTGTTGGTGTGGGCGCCTACACCACGGCCTATTTGACTTTGAACACAGGCATGTCGCCTTGGCTCACCTTGTTGGTTGGCTTGGGTATCACAGCCATCAGCGCTTTGGTGGTCGGCGCCATCACCCTGCGCATGTCAGGTCACTACTTGCCCTTGGCCACCATCGCGTGGGGCTTGTCTTTGTATTACCTCATGGGCAATCTGGATGCCCTGGGCAAGTACGACGGTTTGTTGGGACTCAAAAGTTTGTCGATCGGCTCTCTTGACATTGGCCAAGGTCGTTTGTTCTTCATCCTCACGTGGGCCATCCTGATTGCAGGTGCTGTTGCACTGTTGAACCTGCTGGACTCGCGTCCTGGCCGTGCCATTCGATCGCTCAAAGGTGGCTCCCAAATGGCAGAGGCCATGGGCATTAGCACCTTCCGCTACAAAGTCACCATCTTTTTGATTGCGGCTTTGTTTGCGTCGATTGCGGGTTGGTTGCTTGCGCACTTCCAGCGCACCGTCAATCCATCTGCCTTTGGTTTAAAGATGGGCATTGAATACCTGTTCATGGCCGTGATTGGCGGCGTGGGCTATGTGTGGGGGGCCATTGTGGGCGCTGCCCTGATCAAATTGCTCGACGACTATTTGCAAGTGGCCTTGCCCGCATTGATTGGCACCAGTGGCAGTTATGAAGTGATTGTCTTTGGTATCGCCATGGTCCTGGTGCTGAAGTACATGCCCGATGGCATCTGGTCTTTGGTTGCACGCAAATTACCCCGACCTCCTCGCAAAATGGATTGGCAAGCGGCGGCGCCGTTGAGTGCTCGAAGCAAACCTGGAATGGGTGAGTTGGTCCTCAAGGTTGACAAAATTCGTAAACAGTTTGGTGGTCTCACCGCCGTGAACGACATCAGCTTTGACATCCACGCGGGTCAAATTGTGGGCCTGATTGGACCCAATGGGGCTGGCAAATCAACCACCTTCAACTTGATCACGGGTGTCTTGGCCAAAACTTCGGGCCATGTGACCTACCGCGGCCATGACATCTCTGCTTTGCCATCGCGAGAAATTTCTCGCCAAGGCATGGCCCGCACTTTCCAACATGTGAAGATGATTCCTGACATGACCGTTTTAGAAAATGTGGCCTTGGGTGCTTACACAAGGGGCGAGACGGGTGTGTTGTCTTCGATGCTGGGCACCAACAAATCAGAAGAGCAACGCTGCATGAAAGAAGCGCAACACCAGCTGGAGCGTATTGGCATGGGCAACTACCTGCACGAGCAGGCAGGCAACTTGGCCATGGGACCTCAGCGACTGATGGAAATTGCGCGCGCCTTGTGCTGCGATCCTGCCCTCTTGTTGTTGGACGAACCCGCTGCCGGTTTGCGTCACAAAGAAAAACAAGAATTGATCAAGGTCTTGCGCCAATTGCAAAGCGAAGGCATGAGCATTTTGTTGGTCGAACACGACATGGATTTGGTGATGGACGTTTGCGATCATTTGGTGGTCATGGAATTTGGCACCTTGCTGACACAAGGCACGCCCGCAGAGATTCAAGCCAGTCCTGCTGTGCGTGCGGCCTACTTGGGCACGGAGCACTGACATGACAACACCCATTCTCAAAGTTCAGCAATTGCATGCGGGATACGGCAAAGCCGAAGTGCTGCACGGCATCAGCTTGGAAGCTGCCAAAGGCAGTGTGATCACGGTCATTGGACCCAATGGCGCAGGCAAATCCACTTTCTTGAACAGCCTGATGGGCATTCTGCCTGCGCAAGGCGTGATTGAATTCAACGGGCAGTCAATCCATGAATTGACGCTGGAGGAGCGCGTCATGCAGGGCATTTCTCTGGTGCCTGAAAAGCGTGAACTGTTCAACACCATGACCGTCGAAGACAACTTGGTGTTGGGCGGCTATCGCCAAATGCGTTTGGG
>RFVJ01000094.1 GCA_009928125.1 Betaproteobacteria bacterium | reverse complement strand
CCAAAATCATGCGCAACAGCAGCCAACAAAGCTGCAGAACACCAATCCGGTGACATGGCACCTTGGAGCTGTGTCTCTATTGACACCATCAAAGACATGGAAACCAATACATCGGCTGTATGAAGTCGGTTGTGATAACTCGGCTCAGTGTAAGCAGCCTTGCTGCTGCTCAATTGCTCAAGCTGATCAGCGATTTCACGCGCTGCGGCAAGCAAATCCTGACTGTGGGTCGTTTGTGCATGATTCTGGAGGTCTAAAAACGCAATGCACGCCTCAAGCACTTGAGGCAAACCATGCCAACGATCTGGCCAAGAAGCATGCAATACCGCCATTGCATGATCAAAGTGGTCAGCCCAACTTGCATCTTTGGCGTTTGAGAACAAGTTCACAGTAGCCTTGAGGTCATCTGACATCAGGTGTTTTTCACCGCATTGTTCATGGTTTGCTGCAACAACAACGCCTCCATGATCACGACCAACAAGGGCGAATACGTGCTGAGCAATTCAGCAGCCTCTTGGTTGTTGATTTTTTTACAGAGCACATCGCCTTTTGCACGAATGGAAGCACCGCGAATGCCACCCGACAAAATGGCAGCTTCGCCAAATGACTGCCCCTGGGGAATGACACCAAAGACACGTTCATTTTTGTCGATCAGTTCAACCTCACCTTTTTCCAAAAAGTAAAGGTGTGTTGCAGGGTCGCCCAGTTTGAATATGGTTTGACCCGCTGAAAATTCTTCAATTTGAAAATTGCTCATGTCAACACCTTCATTTCAGGACACAGCCAAATTGCGCTTGATGATGGTCACCATGATGGCGCGAAGTTCAGGCGGCAAAACTTTGACAATGCTGTCAACTTTGTGAAACGGAATCATCTTGACTTGGACAGGGGTTAGCGCAGTGGCCGTGTACCGTGCAGCCAAGCCGACCATGCCCTCCGCCAGCCCCAAGACAGACCCGGCTCCTAAACGAAATGATTTGTCACCTTGCTGAATTTGAACCTCGCCATTGATCACGAAGTAGGCATCTTCAAACTGATGACCTGCATCGATGATTTTTTTACCAGGCAAAATCAGGGTTGCATTGAGAAGAGGTGTGCCTAAAAGGCTTAAGAACAAGCGTTCTTCACCTTTGAGTTGACCCGACTTCAGGGCAGCCGCCCCCTCACTGGAGCGCAAAAAGTTAACGCCCAGCTTGCCAAGCTTTTCCGAGTCGACTGAAAAGCACAAAGGATTGTTTGTCATATCTTGGAAGTTGGTTGTGGCGCTTCATAGTGACCCAATTGCCGCGCAATGTCTGCCAGTTGCGATGCCAACTCTTCACGCGAACGAGAATCCATTTTGTCCGGTGACACACGGATTTGAACACCTGCAGGGTGCGACCATGTCAAGGTCTCTTGCGCAGCGTCAATGCGATCGCGCAAGGCAAAGGTTTTAATTTCGCGCGAAATACCTTTCAAGTGCATGGATGGTTTTTCCTCTGCACTGTAAAGGTGTTTGACGTGGGCGTAGGTTTCATAACTCATGAGAATGCCACCGGGCTCCGCATTCGATTCAAGGCGTTGTGCAATGTTCACCTCTCCACCAATGATGGTGTAACTGAGGCGTTCTTCACTGCCAAAGTTACCGACATTGCAATAACCTGTGTTGATGCCGATGCGGATGACAAAGGGCGTTTCAAAGCCACGTTTCTTCCACTGATCGCCTAAGACGCGCATTCGGTTTTGCATTTTGACAGCCATCTCAACACAGGCAATGGCGTCTTCTGCGACACCGCGGGTGTCCGGATCGCCAAAGAACAACATCATGGCATCGCCAATGTATTTGTCGATGGTTGCACCATACTCAAGTGCAATTTGGGTCATCTCAGAGAAATATTCATTGAGATAATCAGTTAAAGCTTCTGGCTGAAGAGACTCGGATGTGGTGGTGAACTCTTTGATGTCACTGAAAAAAACTGTCAGTTTTTTGCGTTGGGTCGTCACCTTGGTATCTTGTTGTCCTGAGAACAAAGCTTTATGAATTTGTGGCGGCAAATACTTGCTCAACTTGTTTGACAATTCTTCGAATGCTTTGCCACGCAGTTCAACTTCCTGCGTCTTAAGTTTCAAATTGCGATTCAAATCCACCAGCTTGGCTTGCTGACGGTCTGCATGCCTGACCAATTGTTGGTTCTCACGCAATGTCAGTTTGAGTTGTTCGAGCAAGCGCTTTGAATAATCGTCAAGTGTGTCCAACGAACCGCTGGACAAGGCTGTAACCGCCTCCTCAATCAGCGCGTTTTCTCTGGCGTACAGGTCAAATGAAGTCAAAACATGTCCTGCAATCAAAGCACCTGAAAATTGAAATTCAGATCAGGAAAACGATCCTTGAAATCTTCACCCAACTCCTGCATCACATCATCGTCTTCTTCAAACTTCCAATCAATTTTGATCGGTGCGCCAGACTCATGCTTTTTCTGCAGCAGCTCAAAAATTCGATACAACGCTTTCATGCTGCTGCTGTTCACATAGATCAAATGAAAAGAAGCATTGACTTCTGGCGCAACAGCCATCAATTCGGTGATGGCATTGACGACAGGGCCGTAAAACGTTGCAACGTCTTCAGGGTAGGATTCGCCTTCAAAGGAGATCAAGCCGCCTTCAGAAAGGACTTGAATGTGCGGTGTTCTCATGACTGCCTGATTTAGACAGGCCCTCTCGATACAACTGCCGAAGAGTTTCTTTGTCGACGCCTTGAATGGATTCCAAAGTTTGTTTCAATTTTTCTGCAGTTTCAGGTTCTATCCTGTTGCCACACACCAAACTGACTTGGTTGTCTTGTTCGGCAATCACGATCATGCCCGCCGCCCGCTCCTCACCACGGGTATGCCATATTAAATTTTGAACTTGCTCTACAAACACAGAAAAAACGGACCGAGACTTTTTTTGTCCTTCGCCCATCGCTTCGAAGTGATTTTTTAAAATGACACCCAGCGATACCATGAGCTCGTCAGATATTTCACCGTTGTAGGCCATGATGACGCCATTGCGACGCATCTCTTGCCTCATCTCGATCACGCTTTGAATTTCCATATCTACCCCGATTCATGGTGCAGGAAGAAATGGTCAGAATCTTAATTTGAGTTCTTAACCATTGTTCACTTGGATTTGCGACAATTTAAATTATAAATTGGACAATCTGACCAAGTTTTAGGGAAAGCACTCAAGCTGATTTTCCCCTAACCACTAAACTGCTCTTAATTCCAAGCATGCCAGAAAAATGATTGCCATGAAACAATGCAGGAACAACTTCAATAGCGTTTCTGAAAGATGTGCATTTTTGTTGATGGAATCGTTCATCTTCGCAATTGCCGTTTTTTGGAGTCCTTTACAGGCCATGCCACCTTAGACGACGTGAAGGTGCGCTTATCGGAATTCAAATCTGCTGAAAACTTGACGCCAATCCAACCCAAATCTGTTTATTGGACTGCACAACGCTTGCGCAACAGCTTGGGGGAAGACAGAGAGATTGTGGTGAATGCCGCCATCAACAGAGAAGGACTTCATTGGCTTCGCTACCAACACTTTGTGATTGATGCGAGCGGTCAAGCCAGAGAACTGAACGGCCCTTTCAGTGCCCGTGTGCCGTTGCACATGAATGACATTGATCCGTCTGTGTTCGCCATGGACACCACTTTGAGTCGCAATCCTGTTTTTTCATTGCGCAAAAATGAAGAGGTCTTGCTTTTGTCGCGTTTGATATCGAACAGCACATTTCCGGCGACCAATTTCAATTTGCAACTTTATGATCGCGCAGCATATTTAGAACTTCGCAAATTTGGACTTTACATTGAAGGTTTGTTCGCAGGGATTATTTTGGCTTTGGTCTTGAGTTCGTGGTCGAGTCTGTTTTTTAAACGCGACATCGTGTCCATCATTTACAGTACTTGGCTTTTTTTTGGATTTTTACAAATCATCACGATGCCCATCCAAGATGGGCAACGATTGTTTGAATTGGTATTTGACCAGCAACCTGGCACCATCGGCGTCATGCCCAGTCATGTGTTCTGGATGGGTTTGGCATCGTATTTGCAACTCGTCATGTATTTTGCCTTTGGGCGTGCCTTTTTAGGCACACAACGCTACTTTCCAAGATTTCATTTTTTCAGCAATGTTTTCATCGCTTTTGAAGGCTTGCGCTTTGTCATTGGCTACTTCTTTGAACATGAAATCAGCCCTGCTCTTTTCAGATGGCCATCTCATGTGTTTTTCATTTGCATGCTGACTGCCACCATTTATTGCGCCGCCATGCGATTCAAACAAGGCTTGCGAACTGCCAAATTTTCAGTCGTCTTTTCAACCAGCGTTTTACCTTTGTGGCTTTTATCGCTGATGAGCATGGAAGGTGTCCACCCGCTCCAAGCTTTGCCCACTTCCAGCTTGACACTTTTACTCAGCGACACGTATGTTTTGCAGGCCATCGCCATATTGCTCGGTGCTTTGGTTTCTCACTTTTCAATCCACGCCAGAACACGCAGCATTGAGAAAAAACTCAGCAACTCATTGGTCGCACAGCGTGAAGCTGCAGAAAACCAAACCAAGCTGTTGGAAGCGACTGTGGAGGAACGCACGCGAGAATTGCAAACACAACACAAAGCGCTCAATGCCGCACACAAAGAAGTTCTTGATTCTGTGAACTACGCCAGCCGTTTGCAACGTGGCCAATTGCCGCGCGCCATTCGCATTGACAAACGCTTTGAATCGTTTGCTGCCATTTGGGAACCCAGAGACACCATTGGTGGCGACCTTTGGTGGATCTCTTCTTCGACGCAACAGGGCCCCTTTGTTTTGGCAGTAGCAGATTGCACCGGCCACGGTGTACCGGGTGCCATGCTGTCATTGTTGGTTAGCAATTCACTTGAGCGAATTTATGCGCAAGACACCTCCGAAAACCCTGCGCAAGCTTTGCTCTCCCTGGATCACTACGTGCGTCACGGCTTGAATCAAGATCGACCCGACAGCGAGAGCAACGATGGTTGCGACGCCGTCATTCTTCGCATTGACCCACCCTCTCGGCGGATTGAATTTGCAAGCGCCAAAATTGGGTTAATTCAAGTCACTTCGCAAGGCGAATGCATTCGACATGGCGTCCAACGCTGCAGTTTGGGCTATGTGGAAACACTGCAAGAAGCACAGCGGCCTCAACTGCAAACGATCAGCTACAGCCCACAAGACCTTTTTGTGATCGTGACCGATGGCTTGATCGATCAGATTGGATCGCACAATGGTAAACGATCAGCCTATGGTCATCGTAGATTGGAAGCTTTGCTGAAGAAGCACCACGCGATGGATGCTTCTCAAATTGTCCAAAGCTTGAAAGATGATTTTGCGCAATGGCAAGGCAAAGAGCCACGCCGAGATGATGTGACTGCCTTGATTTTCAAGCTGTAAGTTTGCAAGACCACTGAGCCTTGTTTGAAAAAACTCACTTCATCTCAAACACAAGACAAGTGCAAGATGCATGCGCGTACAGGGTACCGTCTGGGCCGACCAGCTTCGCCTGCGCAGTGGCCAACTGGCGGCCGCAGTGCAGTACCTCGGCAATGGCACGCACGCGCTCAACCTTGGGCGTGATGGCTCGTACCATGTGAACATTCAACTCTGCAGTGGTGTAGCCTCGACCCACAGGCATTTTGGTGTGAACCGCGCAACCCAAAGCGGAATCTAGCAAGGTTGAGGTCCAACCACCATGGATGGTGCCCAAGGGGTTGAAATGTTTGGCCAAGGGTGTCCCTTGAAAGATGGTTTTGCCCTCTTCCAAATGGACCAAGCAAAAATCAAGGGTTTTGCCAATGGGCGCAGCAGGCAACTCGCCACGCATGATGGCTTGCATCATTTGCAAACCCGTCATGCCTGCAATTTGTTCGCGGGTGGCTGTCCCGATGCCAGCGCCCGATTCATAAGTTGCGATGGCTTTGATTTCGTCTTCAAGCCAGTTAGAGAGTTCTGATGTCATTGCGATCATGCCTGTTGGCATGGGTTGGTCAAGATACTGAAAATCTTAGCGCATCGCAAAACATCGATCTGTCATGCATTGGACATGAAATTAAAAAAAGCCACTGACCTGAGGTCAGTGGCTTTGGATTGAAACTCAGCAGTTCATTGACCCAGTGTTAAAAAGTTGGGTTGCGCTGCTTGCATCAAGCCACGGTTTTTGTAAGCCAAGGCATCGTCAGGCAGCATCAATTTGTCTGCAACCAACTTGTCGACAGATGCATTCCAAGCTGCCACATAGCCATCCCGCGTGCCATACAACTCTTGAACACTCTTGCGCGTATCGGCTTTGTTTTTTGCACTGGTGTTGACTGCAAAAGCCAACTGAGACGAGCTCAAACCATTCTGATCACCTGCCACAAAGCCAGACTTGCGAATGCTGTAACCCACAAATGTGGCCAAAGGAGCGGCACTGTCGGGCATCTTCACACCAGCCTTGCTATTGCCTTGCCCATCTTGAGTTGGCAGATGAACCACATAAGCCTTGTTACTTGGCACGCTTGGAATCACACTTTCGTCGTTGACGGTCAACGTGTTGTAAACACCACTGTAGGCCAAGCCCAAAACAGACAAGTCGATGGCGCTCAAGCTTTTGGGATCGCTGGTGGGTACCGCCATCGTGCCATCGGCAACTTTGGGCCAATTGCTGGGCAATGGTGTGGCCGTACCTTTCACCCAAGCGTCTAAATTGCTCAGCAATGCACGGTACAAGGCGGTACTGGCATTCAAGGCACCTGGCGAGGTAGAGACCGCTGTGGCAGCAACTGTCCTGTCGACCGTGTAATCAGGTTGTGATTTCGCGTTTGTCGCCAGTTGTTGCGGACCGTGTGAAGTGCCGGCGGCATAAAACAAACGGACATTGCTTGGAATCTCAATGTCTTTGCCTGCACCATCGGTGGACACCAAAGAGGCTCGAGCGCCACCAAACTCAATGGGACTGTCGTATTGGAAGACTTTAGGACAGTTGTTGGTCTCAGCGCATTTTTTCATCAAACCATCGGTCTTGCCCGTCAAAGGATCCGTGATGGTTGAGTAGGCAAAAGGAAACTGATCACCAGGGGTGTAATGCGTTTCATGCTGGCGAGAATAATCACCTGGCTTTGACCAGCGGTAGTTGGTGTACGTTTTGCGTGACCCCCCCACCAAAGGCAGCAAACCATCAAATACTGTGCGAAGTTGTTTGTCTGTATTGAAACCTTGCCATAAGAAATCACGCAAGAATCGGCCTGATTGTGAAATGCCTGTTCCCAATGCCGTGTTGATCACACCGGCCACAGGATTGACATTGCCTGTCAGGTCATTTTTTTCATACTTGAAAAACGAAATCAAATCACGCACACCCAAAAATCCCAAGCCCATGGGTTTCGGATCGGTGGCGGTGTAATTGAAGTGGTAAATGGAGCCGTTGTCGCTGCCAGCGTCTAAGGCAGCAGCATAAGCGGCTGTTGCACGTACTTTGGCTCGGTCAATGGTGACGTAGCCAAAGCCGCTTGCACCGGTGTTGCCACCTTCAGCAACACCTGAACCTGCCGTGTATGTCCACATGCTGGCATCAACGGTAATGGGTGCATCCGTTGCAGTTCGACGAATCGTCAAGGTGGCCGGTGTGTTGGCAACACGCGGGTAATACGTACCCAGCAAATTGCTGGTGGCATTGTCGGCAATGAATTCATCTTGGACGGTGCCTGTAATTTTTGCACCATTGTCTTTGGCAACAGGCAACGTCATGCCCGGCGCATACCACTTGGTGCTGCTGGTAATGGCTGCGCTTGAGCCGCTCAAACTGGAAGGACGGTCACCCTGCCAGCCAGAGAACACCACCGTCATGCCTTGCTTCATCAAGTAACCGGTACCTGCACCCACACCTGTGACCACATCGGTGCCACTGGTGGGGATGACGGGCGCAACATTGCCAAACAAATCATTGCCCGAGCCGTCGTTCAAAGCTTCAAATGCGCTTGAATTGGTTCGGTTGTTCACAATGTAGAGCAAGGAGCCATTGCCTTTGCTGGCGTCTGTTGGCGTCAACATCACCACGTCAAATTTATAGGTAACCAGGCCAGTGGCATCTGCTGAATTTTTCAAATCCACAATGGTTGAAATGCAGGGATCATTGGCGTTGACCTTGCCTGTGGCTTCGGCCAAGATGTACTTGTAGCTGCCCACTGCACCGAATTGCGCGCCGTTGAATGCGGGTCCTGTCCCTTTGGTCACAAAAGACTCAATGTAGGAAGCCACAATGGGGCATGAGGTCGTCAACTCAGGGGCGACAAGAGCCGACTTGGCAGCAGGTATGTTGGGTGGCGCAAATACAAAATCACTGGTACCGCAGGCTACTACGCCCAAAGCAACCGAGGTCGTTAGCAACACAGTGCGCGGTTTGAATGCGTTCAAATTGAATGTTCGATGTTTGTCTGAAAAAGTCCAAGACATGTTTCGCTCCATCTGTTGTAAGTCGTGAAATTCAAAATGGAATTTCAAGTGGAACAATGAACTTTGCATGGGGCATTTGAAACAGGGTTAGTACCCAGTCTCTGGTTCGGCTCA
>RFVJ01000093.1 GCA_009928125.1 Betaproteobacteria bacterium | reverse complement strand
AGTACCACCATGTTTGTGAGCATTCAACATCCAGGGGAGACACCTTCAGATCGCAGCGATCCGGCCAACCCCACTCAATATTCCAACTGGCCGGACTATCTGCCCAACGGTCGACCCCGATCCGCTTTGGTGGCCATTCGGAAAATAGATGGCGGTAAGATTGGTTCGTAACAATTGAGGTGGAAAAATGCAGAATCTAATGATGTTCAAAAAATGGTTTTTTTCAAAGTGTCAATTCGGCCATAAGTTCTTATTGATTTCTCTACTTGGTTTTGCAAATTTCGTCCATGCACAATCTTTTTCTGACTACCCTAACAAGCCAATCAAATTGGTGATTCCATTTCCAGCGGGCGGCAGTTCAGATGGAATTGGGCGACAAGTTGCAGACAAGTTGTCCAGTGTTCTGAAGCAAACGGTCGTCGTTGAAAACAAGGGGGGTGCAGGTGGCATCATTGGTGCAGATGCTGTGGCCAAGGCCCCTCCCGATGGCTACACCTTGGTATTGGTAGACGTGTTTCACACAAGCACGCCCATTTACACAAGGAAAATGCCCTACAACGCAGTCAAAGATTTCACACCCGTTTCTCTGATTGGACGTTCACCTGCGTTTTTAGTGGCCAGTGCAACTTTTGAGCAAAAGACCGCAAAGGAGACCTTGGCTTTTGCGAAAGCAAATCCTCAAAAATTGACCATGGCCATCGCAGGTACAGGTAGCGTGGTTGTTGATTTGTTCAAAGCCCGGTCGGGTTTGGACTTCATGAGCGTGCCCTACAAAGGCTCATCTCCCGCCTTGATCGACTTGATCAGCGGACAAGTGAACGTCATGATTACCACCATGGCCAGTGCAGGTACACACGTTAAGTCTGGCAAATTGAGGGCACTGGCTGTCACGGGTCAAAAGAGAAATTCTGATTTTGCAGACATTCCAACCTTTACAGAGTTAGGAATTCAGGGCATGGATTACGAACAATGGTTTGGCATCATGGGCCCAGCCAATTTGCCCAAGCCCATTGTTGACAAACTTGCCAATGCAATGGACCAAGTTTTGCGCATGCCAGATGTTCGTGAGCGTTTGGCTGGTATGGCCTTGGAGGTGGCGTCGCCAGCACCTGACGAGATGCGCAGAAAAGTGGAGGGTGATGCATTGCGGTGGATGAAATTGGCACAAGAATTGGATATCAAACCAATTGACTAGTGGTGCTGATTTTGCCCAGGCTTGGGGCTAACCATAGTTAAAAGGGTGCTTGTGTAATGCTAGGATGATTGTCAATAAGACCCTTGTCATTTCACATTCGGAGGCATTGCAATGATTCCCAAGCTCCCCTTTTCTTGCGCCCGCCATGTTCTTCTGCCCGCAGCATTCATGACGTTCAGCGGTTTTTCATTGGCACAAGATGCTTGCCCTCATCGTGGTCAATTGGACAATGCGTATTGCGATGCAAACAACGACTTGGTTGCGGATTTGCCAACAAACAAGAGCAAGCACCGTGATCCGTCCACATTGGTTTGGGCCTATACACCCGTTGAAGATCCTGCAATTTATGCCAATATCTTCAAGCCATTCACAGACCACCTTGAAAAGTGCGTCGGTAAAAAGACTGTTTACTATCCAGTGCAGTCAAATGCGGCTGAAATTGAAGCGATGCGATCCGGTAGATTGCACTTTGCAGGCTTTTCAACCGGTCCCACAGGTTTTGCGGTCAACATGGCGGGCGCTGTGCCTTTTGCAGCAAAGGGTGTGGGTACAGAAGTTCGTGGCTATAACCTGTTGGCAATCGTTAAATCTGGTAGCACGTATCAAAAATTAAGTGACCTCAAGGGCAAAAAAGTAGCGCATACAGCACCTTCATCAAATTCTGGAAATTTAGCACCTCGCGTGCTGTTTCCTAGCTTTGGACTCACACCAGATACTGATTACAAACCCATGATGTCGGGTGGACATGACAAGTCTATTTTGGGTGTGGTATCCGGTGACTATGACATGGCCGCTGTTGCTTCTGATGTCTTTGATCGCATGATCACGCGGGGAACAGTGAAAAAAGAAGATTTTCGAGTCATTTACAAAAGCGCTACATTTCCCACTTCGTCTTTTGCCTATGCGCATGATCTCAAACCAGAGCTTGCAACCAAGTTGCAACAGTGCTTCTACAGTTTCAGGTTCACGGAGTCCATGCAAAAAGAATTCAATGGAGACGACCGTTTCCTACCCATCTCATACGCCAAGGATTGGGCGGTTGTTAGGGATGTCGCCGAGAAATCTGGTACACCCTACAACAAGGCTGCATACGAAGCTGAATCTAAACGCGAAGCTGAAGCAGCAGCTGCCAAGCGTGCTGCTGCTGCGAGCGCTGAGAAAAAGCCTTGAACATGAATGCTGCAGGGGCAGGATTGCTGTCTATCAAGGGACTGTACAAGGAGTACCGTCCAGGCGAGCCAGTCCTTAAAAACATCAATTTAGAAATTGAGGCCTCCGGTTTAACAGCCATCATCGGTCCATCGGGTACAGGCAAGTCTACCCTGATCCGTTGCATCAATCGGCTGATAGATCCAACGGCGGGTCAGATTAAGTTGAGAGGTGAAGACCTTGCTCAGTTAAAAGGCAAGTCTTTACGCGAGGCCCGTTGTCGCATCGGTATGGTGTTCCAAGAATATAACTTGGTTGAACGCTTGACCGTGATGGAAAACGTGCTTTGTGGAAAGTTGGGTAAGCTGCCCATTTGGCGTCCGTTGCTCCGCAAGTTTTCGGAAGAAGACATTTCTCGCGCTTTTGAACTCATCGATTCTGTCGGGTTATCGCAAGAATTTGCATCGCGTCGTGCTGATGCATTATCTGGTGGGCAGCGGCAGCGAGTGGGCATTGCACGAGCCCTGATGCAAGAGCCCGGTCTTATTCTTGCCGATGAACCTACTTCTTCTTTAGATCCAAAAACCTCTGTTGAGATCATGGAGTTGCTCGATCAAGTTTCTAAAGATCGAGATGTGCCTGTCATTGTCAATATTCACAATGTGGATTTGGCGCGGCGCTTTGCTTCTCGCATCATTGGCATGTCTGCTGGCCAAGTGGTTTTTGATGGTCCGCCTGATGCATTGCAAGACAAGCACCTCAATGAAATCTATGGCGGAGAGGACTGGCAAGCGTGAGTCAATTGGCGCTAAGTTCAAAGCCTCGTCCTGCTGCTTTCGATGTGCATTGGCCCAGCCGACTGGCTTGGATCGGATTTGCGCTTTATGCACTTTACGCCGCAGGCCAAGTGAATTTTTCATGGGATCGCTTTGTAAGCGGTTTGCCGCAGGCTTACAAACTCTTTGGACGGATGTTTCCGCCCAACATTGCACCCGACAAGCTGGATTTGATCAGTACGGGCATGCTGGAAACAATTCAAATTGCGATCATCGCCACCACTGTTGGGGTTTTCTTGTCTTTACCCTTGGCGGTCATGGCCGCGAGAAATTTATCACCTTCTTGGCTCGCAGCCAGCGCGAGGGTCTTCATTGCTGTGTGTCGTTCATTTCATCCAGTCATTGTCTCTATCTTGTTTGTGAAGGCGGTTGGCTTTGGTGCGTTGGCCGGTGTTTTAGCCCTCATTGTTTCTAGCCTGGGTTTCATCGGCAAACTGTTCGCAGAAGTACTTGAGGAATTGAACGAAAAGCAAGTTGAAGCTGTGAGATCAACAGGCGCTGGTTTTTTCAGCGTGCTCATCATGGCTGTGATGCCTCAAGTTTTTGCACGTTTCATTGGTTTGAGTGCCTACCAGTTTGACTCTAATTTGCGCAATTCCACCATGGTCGGCATAGTGGGAGGCGGTGGAATTGGTGCTGCGTTGTTCACCGCTTATCAACGATTTGACTATGACGTGGTCCTCACAATCCTGATCTTGATCATTGCTTTGATCATGTTCGCTGAGTTACTGTCTAATAGTTTGAAGAGAATATTCCGGTGAACCGACCTCTACCAATTGTGACTGCGCAGCATTGGGAGCGCTTGTCTGCAACAGAGCGAATGGGTCGCGCTGTTTTCTACATCATCACAGTGGTGGCTTTTATTTGGGCGCTTAAGAAAATTGAAGTGATTCCAGAGTTTTTGTACGATGCACCTGAGCAAACCGCTGATCTCTTTAAACGCATGTGGCCATTCGACTGGAAGTTTTATCCAGAAAATATCCACCCAGCTTTGATTGAAACTTTTCACATTGCCACACTGGGCACCATCATTTCTCTGCTGATTGCTGTGCCTTTGGCTTTTTTGGCAGCTCGAAATTTCACCTCGAGTAAAACACTCAACTGGACAGCTCAGTTTATTTTTGTTTCAACCCGCTCGGTCAATTCTTTGATTTG
The DNA here is from genome assembly GCA_009928125.1 of Betaproteobacteria bacterium. Lineage (GTDB taxonomy): Bacteria > Pseudomonadota > Gammaproteobacteria > Burkholderiales > Burkholderiaceae_C > Limnohabitans_A. The sequence goes on along the minus strand of RFVJ01000093.1, from coordinate 4,275 downwards.
GGCTTTGCTTTTCGTGGCCATCTTTGGACCCGGTGCTTTGGCCGGTGTGCTTTCCATCGCGTTTCGATCCATTGGGTTTGTCGGCAAGTTATTTGGCGAGGCCATTGAAGAGGCCCATCGTGGACAGATTGAGGCGCTCACTTCCTGCGGCGCACCACGCAGCATGATTTTGGTAAAGGGTTATTGGCCTCAAATCAGTCCAGCTTTTTGGTCAGTTGCCTTGCTGCGTTGGGATATCAACATTCGCGAGTCAGCGGTGCTCGGTCTTGTTGGTGCTGGTGGAATTGGTGTAGCGCTTGAAAGCGCCATGAACAACCTTTACTGGGATCAGGTTGGATTGATATTGGCCATCATTTTCATGGTCGTTATCGTGACTGAGATTGTGACGTCTAGCATTCGTTCAAGGATTATTTAAGAATTGCTAAGCATGCCCTCATCATCGTAATCCTGAATAGTCAGGTTGTGACTATTTTCGTAACATCAGATTTTCCATAGCCACTCCTATTGGACCCACCCATGAAATCAAAATTAATTTCGCAATCTATTTTGACAGTTGCACTGACTTTTTTGGGTTTTGGCACTCAGTCGGCGATAGCAGGCACCGTCACTGTGATCACCTCATTTCCCAAAGAACTGACTCAAATTTACAAATCGGCCTTTGAAAAAGCCAACCCGGACATCAAAATCGAGATCTTGAATAAAAACACGGTGCCCGACAACATGTACCTAGGACAGGCCTTGGCAGGTTACGGTTTGATGTGGAATACGCGCTACATGGCTGCCAACAAGCTGCCTGCACCCAAGCAATGGGCCGACTTGACCAAGCCCGAATATTTTGGTCATGTGGCCTTGAGTTCTCCTTCACGTTCTGGAACAACGCACTTAACAGTTGAAACCTTGTTACAAGGGGAGGGCTGGGAAAAAGGCTGGCGTCAATTGCTACAAATTTCGGGCAACAGTGCAGCCATCACCGAGCGCAGTTTTGGAGTACCCGATGGTGTGAACAATGGCCAATTCGGCATTGGCCTGGTGATTGATTTCTTTGGCTTGGCTGGCAAGTATTCTGGCTTCCCAGTCGAGTTTATTTACCCCGATGTCACGGCAGTTGTGCCTGCCAATATTGCCTTGGTTGCCGGCAGTAAAAATGCTTCTGAGGCCAAAAAATTCATCAGTTACACCGTGTCTCAACAAGGGCAAGAGTTGCTCTACAACCCCAAAATTTCTCGCTTGCCTATCTTGCCTCCCGAAGCCATGGGTGGCAAAACACCAGCGGGTTATCCAAATCCTTTTGAAATTGCCAAGCGCGCCAAGGTTCAGTTCAACTCTGACTTGTCTGAGGCGCGCTACAACGTGGTTTCTGCACTGTTTGATCAAACCATCACCTTTCGTTTGAAAGAGCTGCAAGCTGCAACCAAGGCCATCCATGCCGCTGAAGCTGCCTTGGCCAAAAAAACCAACGCCAATGCATCAGAGCTTCTCAAGCAAGCACGCGAAGCAGCTTTCAGCCCTGTGGTGAATGCGCAGAAAGCGGCTGACAAAGAGTTTTTGGCTTTGTTTGCGGCTAACAAAAAAGATGCAGCAGTGAGCAAAAGCGTCACAGGTTTAGAGAACTACTGGAATAACAGCGCGCGTCAGAACTATGAGCGTGCAAAAAGCCTGGCAGAGCAAGCATTGGCTGCTGTCAAGTAAGCCCTAGGGCAGCAGCATGACCATCAATGGCCGATCGGCCAACCCGCCTCAATTTCGCTCACGACCTCACATTGGGTGGGCCACCGTACGCCCCGGTGTTTGGCTCGCCGGTGGATTGGTGTTGGTGTTCTTGCTGTTGTTTTTTGCTTTGCCCGTTGCGCGGGTTTTCATCACCGCTTTTTTGGATGGCGACAACAGCTTCACACTGGGTCATTTCAGCGCTTTCTTTTCGCAAGACTTGATGCGCGAGTCGTTCATGAACAGCCTGTATGTGGCAGTGATGTCTGCTATTTTTGCTGCACTGATTGCAGTTCCACTGGCCTACTTGACTGTGCGGTTTGAGTTCAGAGGGGCGCTACTTATTCAAACCCTTGGCGTTCTGCCGCTTATCATGCCGCCCTTTGTAGGGGCTGTCGCGTTGCAATTGATTTTTGGGCGTTCAGGCACCTTGAATCTGTTGTTGAACGATGCATTTGGTTTTACGTTGCCCATCATGGAGGGTCTCAATGGCGTCATTTTTGTAGAAGCCATTCATTACTTCCCCTTCATTCTCATGAACCTCACTGTTGCGCTGCGCAACATAGACGGCGCCATGGAAGAAGCCGCCATGAATTTGGGATGCAAAGGATGGCGCTTGTTTTGGCGCGTCATTTTCCCGCTTGGGCTACCAGGCTTTGTTGCAGGTGCATCCTTGGTATTTGTCAAAGTGTTTGATGATTTAGGCACGCCCTTGGTCATGGGCCAAACCAATATGCTGGCACCTCAAGCCTACTTGCGCATCACGCAAGTAGGCCTTGAAGATCCCATGGGTTATGTCATCAGCGTTTTCATGATTGTGTTTTCGATAGGGGCCATGGTCATTTCTGCCAGAGCTTTGCAAGGCCGTGACTTTTCCACTTTGCAAAAAGGGGGTGCCAGCATCCAACGTCGCCAACTCTCCACAATAGAGAGCGTGCTGGCCTATTCTTGGATAGGCCTCATCTTGCTAATCACCTTGTCGCCGCATTTGGGTGTTTTGTTGTTGTCATTTGCAAAAGTTTGGAGTTTCTCACCCTTACCAGATGCCTACACCTTGGAACATTACGCCACCGTGTTTCAAGATGCCAGCGGCATGATTCAAAACACCTTGATTTACTGCGGCTTGGCTGCTGGCTTAGACGTGTTGTTGGGTGTCACCATCGCTTATTTGATCTTGCGCACCCAATTACCAGCACGCCAATGGCTGGATTGGATTGCCACAGCATCGTTGGCAGTGCCGGGCATTGTGTTGGCCATTGGATTCTTGCGCTTGTTCAAAGGCGTCACGGTACCAGGCACCGATGTCTTGCTGACCGGCACTTGGGTGGCCATCATGTTGGCCTATGCGGTACGCCGGTTGCCCTATGCTTTGCGCAGTTGCATGGCCGCGCTGCAACAAGTTCACATCTCTCTTGAAGAAGCGGCCGAGAGCGCTGGTGCTAACAAAATGCGCAGTATTCGCAGGGTATTGGTGCCGCTCATGACAGGGGGCATTTTGGCTGGATTTGTCACAAGCTTCATAACAGCTGCGGTAGAGTTGTCAGCCACCATCATGCTGGTATCGGCCGATTCACAAGCGCCTATGAGTTATGGCATTTACTTGTACATGCAAAGTGTGGCAGGACGTGGACCCGGCGCGGCCCTCGGTGTACTGGCCATCGGGGTGGTCGCAATTGGCACGTATTTGTCACACCGTGTGGTTGAGCGAACGGCAAGCCGTTTGGCCCCTCGCAAGGAACATTCATCATGAAAAAAGTCAGTGTTCAATGTCGCAACATCCGTTTGGCTTATGGCAATACCGAAGTCCTCAAAAATGTCAACCTTGAAATTCAAGCGGGTGAGTTTTTTGCGCTACTGGGGCCCTCAGGATCTGGCAAAAGTACCTTGCTTCGTTTGATTGCAGGATTCAACAAACATCAATCCGGTGCGTTGTTGGTCGATGGCCATGACATTGGCCAACAAGAACCATGGGATCGCAACATTGGCATGGTGTTTCAAAGTTATGCCTTGTGGCCTCATTTGTCCGTGTGGGACAACGTGGCTTTTGGTTTGGTTGAGCGCAAAGTCGACAAAGCAACGCTCCAAAGCAAAGTGGCGGCTGCACTCGAGTTGGTCGGTTTGTCGGCCTTTGGCCAACGCAAACCCAATCAACTGTCTGGCGGACAGCAGCAACGCGTTGCCTTGGCGCGAACCATCGTGATTGAACCGCAAGTGTTGCTGCTAGACGAGCCCTTGTCCAACCTCGACAAAACTTTGCGCGTGCAAATGCGTCAAGAGTTGTTGGCTTTGCAGCGTCGCTTGGGAATTACCACCATTTTTGTAACGCACGACCAAGAAGAAGCCATGACCACCGCCGATCGCATGGCGGTGCTCGACCAAGGTGTGGTTCAACAAGTTGGAACACCCACCGAACTCTACGATGAACCCATCAATGCGTTCGTGGCTAATTTTGTGGGGACCATGAACATGCTGGAGGCAAAGGTACGCAGCCACCATGCAGATCACTTGGTGCTGGATGTCATGGGCGTAGGGGAGCTTAGGCTTCCAGTCTCTGCCCAAGTTTCCAAT
>RFVJ01000092.1 GCA_009928125.1 Betaproteobacteria bacterium | reverse complement strand
TTTGTGCAGTCTTGCTGCTGAACGCATGCTTCGCAATCAACAGCTTTGCAGCTGACCCCCAGTTGAAAATTGGCTCCTTGGTTCCTAAAAATTCTTTGTATCACCGACAACTCATGGAAGTGGGGGAAGCGTGGAAAAAATCGCAAACCAGCGCCAGTAAATTCAATGTATTTACTGACGGCAGCCAAGGCGGTGAAGCAGAGATGGTGAGGCGCATGCGAATTGGTCAATTGCAAGCTGCGCTGCTGTCAGTGGTGGGTCTGCGCGAAATTGAACCATCTATCGCTGCACTTCAAAATTTGCCTCTCGCTTTTCGCTCTTGGGAAGAGCTTGACTATGTGCGTGAGAAGATGCGGCCGGGCATGGAAAAGAAATTTCTAGACAAAGGCTACGTGGTGTTGGCATGGGGGGATGCAGGTTGGGTGCGCTTCTTTTCTAAACAAGCTGCTTTCAGCCCAGATGACTTCAAAAAAATGAAGTTTTTTGCGTGGGGATCTGAAGCTGAACAGCAAGAGATCATGAAAAGCCTTGGCTACACACCTGTACCACTAGAACCCACAGACATTTTGCCGTCTATTCAAACAGGCATGATCAATGTGGTTCCCTCAACGCCCTACTTCGCACTGGCTTCCCAAATCTACAACACCGCACCCAATATGCTGGAGATCAACTGGGCCCCAATTGTGGGGGCTTTTGTCATCACCAAAAAATCTTGGGATGAGATGTCACCAGAGGTTCAATCTGCACTTCGAATTTCATCGGAAAAAGCTGGAACTGTGATTCGTTCACAAGCACGCAAAGAAGTTGAAGAGGCAGTTGAGGCCATGAAGAAGCGTGGCCTGCAAATCAACAAACCCAATGCTGAGCAAATGAAAGAATGGCGTTCATTGAGTGAAGCACTCTACCCACGCATTAGAGGAAAGATGGTTCCCGCTGAAACCTTTGATGAAGTGTTTGCGCACCTTAAAAATTTCAGGGTCAGTAAAAATCCATGAAGCAAGTTTCGATTGCGATTGGTTTTCTTAAACAATGGGATGTCTTGATTGCTTCTTTGGCCTTGCTTGGCATGGTCTTGATTCCTGTCATTGAAGTGTTACTTCGCCCCATCCAAGGCAGTGGCATCGACAATGCCCCCGTATTGGTTCAACACTTGGGTTTGATCTTTTCCTTGGCCGGGGCAATTTATGCTGAAAGAACGGGACATCTCACAAGTCTAGGCTCGCTTTGGCAAGAAATACCCAACGCTCAGATACGTGCAGTCGCTCGCGGGTGGGTATTTTTGGCAGCAACTCTGATCTGTGGTGTGCTTGCACAGGCAAGCTTTGATCTCGTCTCAACCGAAATGGAAACGCAACACACTATTGCATATGGCTTACCGACATGGCTCTTTTTATGTGCAATGCCTTTTGGCTTTGGTTTTTTAGGTCTTCAATTTTGCATTCAGTGGCATGACAGTTTCGTCGCCAAATGGGTCGGTGTATTTTGCATGGGGGTCATTTCATGGCACGCCAGCCAATGGTTGACTTCAAGTTCATTCGCAATGGCACCTTCACTTTTAGGTTTCGGTATCTTTGTATTTTTAGTTTTAGGTGGCCCTGTTTTTTTAGTGCTAGGCGGTCTTTCCTGGTTGTTGTTTTCTATAGAAAGCATCCCGATGGCTTCCTTAGCCCTTTCACATTATCAAATTACGGTTAACCCATCACTACCGGCCTTGCCCTTGTTTACATTGGCCGGCCTGATTTTTGCCAATACTGAGGCGGCCCATCGACTCAGTCAGTTATTTACAAGCGTCTTTGGATCAGGCCAAAAAGGCAGCATCCTTGCAGTGGCTTGTCTGTGCAGTTGTTTCACAGCACTTACCGGTGGCAGTGGTGTGACCATTTTGGCCCTAGGCGGACTCATGCTACCTCTCCTCCTCAAGGTTGGCTATCCAGAAAGTAAGGGCATCGGATTGATCACCAGTGCCAGTTCATTGGGCGTTCTGTTGGCACCCTCTGTGCCATTGATCATGTATGCCATCATGGCGCGCGTTCCCATCAATACGATGTTCATTGCTGGACTGGTGCCTTCGGTCATCATGGTGCTTTCGCTGATCCTGTTTGGTGGTTTCTTCAAATTGAGAACGTCATTCAACAACATTGAATCACCTATTTCAATGACAAATAACATGACTCGGCGTGACATGCCCATGAAAAATGCAGTGCTCAATGCAAAATGGGAAATCTTTGCGCCCTTCATTGCAATTGGCAGTTTGGTCTCGGGTATCGCAACACCAACAGAAGGCGCCGCTATCACGGTTGCCTATGCTTTGCTGACACAAGGACTTGTACACCGCGAACTGACGTTTGCAAAATTTCAACATTGCCTCAATCAATCTGCTCAAATTATTGGCGGCATCCTGCTCATCATGGGGATGGCCTTAGGCCTTACCAATTACTTGATTGATGTCGGCATTCCTGACTTGGCATCGGATTGGGTCCAGAGCGTTACACAAAACAAGTATGTATTTCTTCTCGCATTGAATGTGTTCCTGTTTTTTGCAGGCGCTTTGATGGAAATTTACGCAGCCATCATTGTTTTAGTGCCTTTGTTACTTCCTCTTGCCATGAGTTATGGCATTGACCCTGTTCACTTTGGCATCATTTTTCTGGCCAATTTGGAAATGGGGTTTTTATGCCCTCCCGCTGGTATGAATATTTATTTTGCAAGTGCTGTTTTTAAGAAACCGCTCACAGAAGTCATGCAATCTGTTCTGCCAGCCCTGCTTGCGATCTTCATTGGAACTGTTTTGCTGTCTTGGTTCCCATTGTTGGTCATGACACTGCCCAGACTTCTTTTATCGTAGATTTTGAACTTGTGAAAGAAATTGACAAAATGAAAATCGCACTAAATCATCAATTACAACGTCAATTATTTGTCTATGCTTTATCGGCTAGCGCTGTTCTTCAATTCACTGCTTGCGCACCTTTGTTGCTTGGAACAGCAGCACTTGCTGGCAAAGTTGCCATTGACAGACGAACACCCGGCATACAGGTTGAAGATGAAGCCATCGAACTTCGAACTGCATCGGGGCTTGGAAGGATATTGCCTAAAAATACAAATGTGAAGGTCAGCAGTTACAACAGGATGGTTTTGCTCACGGGCCAAGTCAACTCAGACAATGAGCGTGCAATCGCAGAGCGTTTCGCAAAAAGTCAAGACAACGTCAAATCAGTTGTCAATGATTTAACAATTGCGCCTGAACCATCATTGACACAACGTGCCAAAGATCAGTTGATCACCACACAAGTTAGAGCAGTTTTGGTTCAAGCCAAAGACGTTCATTCTTCTGCGGTGCACATCGTCACTCAAAATGGCGTGGTTTATTTAATGGGACGATTGACATTGGCTGAAGGAAATCGTGTCAGCAATTTGGTCAGCACCAGTCAAGTGTCAGGGGTTCAGAAAGTTGTAAAGGTTTTTGAAACAATTTCGGAAGAAGATTTGCAACGTTTGGTTGCACCCTCTCGCCGTTGATTTCGGATTTTCATCAATCGACTGCAAGGCAAGCTTGCGATTCAACCAACCCAATCTTGACAATGAGCAGACACCAAGTTGTCTAAAAACGAGTTGCTCGACTTTTCCCAACTGAACTCCATGGCCCTTTGACGTGCAAAATGTCGTGGTATTTCGAGTGCAGATTGAGTTGCTTTTGCCAGATCTTCACTTAAAACGCCACCCTTCACTACACCTGTTTGATGGTTCAAAAGAACTTCTTTCGGCCCATCCACTGGGAAAGCTGCAACAGGCGTACCACAGGACATTGCCTCCAGCATCACCAAGCCAAATGTTTCGTGTCGGCTAGGGAACACAAAGACATCTGCAGCACTGTAAACTTTGGCCAGTTCTGTCCTTGGCAGAAGACCTAACCAAGTGACATCTTTGAATCGATGCTTAAGATCAGTTTCTAAGGGACCAACACCACAGACAACTTTGGACCCATGAAACGGCATTTTTAAAAATGTCTCTATGTTTTTCTCGTAAGAGACTCTGCCAACAAAAACAGCCAGTGGTCGCTTTAAGTGTGCTAACGGCTTGTATTCGATAGGCTCATGGGCATAGCCAAACAGATTCACATCTACACCATGCGTCCACGGTTTGAGTTGCTGAAATCCTTGCTTTGACAACAGATTCAGTACGCCCATGGTGGGAACCATCACGCCCGCAGAATGTCGGTGGAAATGTTTAAAAATAGCGTAACCCACCCACAAAGGTAATTTCAGCGCAGCCTTGAGTATTTCAGGAAAGCGGGTGTGATAGGCCGTTGTATAGCGCCAACGATGATCTGCGCAGATACTGCGAGCAGCCCAACCCAACGGACCTTCAGTTGCAAGGTGAATGGCATCAAACTCGATGGAAGCCAGCATCTTTTGAAGCTGCGCTTTAGGCCTAACAGCCAAATCGATGCCTGCATAACCGGGGCAGGGTTTGGTTTTAAATAAACCTGGGTGAATCACTTCAACGGTGTGCCCAGCAATTTGCACTTCTTTAACCAGCTCAACCAGCGTTGTCACGACGCCATTGACTTGAGGTTGCCAGGCATCAGTGATCAGGACGATTTTCATGCACTGACCAAAGCGCTGGTTTTGATGGCGATTTTATTTTCTGAATAAGGATCAAATTTCAAAATCTCTAGACGACCATCATGATGCTCGACCAACGTACTGAGGCTTTCAACCCAATCACCATCATTGCAATAAAGAACACCATCGATGTTTCGAATTTCAGCATGGTGAATATGACCACAGACCACCCCGTCATATCCCAGCTTTTTAGCTTCGTGAGCCACAGCCACTTCAAAATCGGAAATGAAATTGACAGCTTTTTTGACCTTCAGTTTCAAATAGGCTGAAAGTGACCAATAGGGCAAACCTAAGCGACCACGCATGTAATTCAAATGCCTGTTGGCCTTTAATGCCCACTCGTAGAGTGTGTCACCCACATAGGCCAGCCATTTGGCAAACTGAATCACCCCATCAAAATAGTCACCATGGATGACCCATAACTTTTTACCATCTGCTGTGATGTGAACGGCATGTTCAAGCACTTCAACGCCACCGAAGGAATGGTCTAGGAAATCTCTGGCAAATTCATCATGGTTGCCTGGCACGTACACAACTCGGCAACCCTTTCGAGCCTTGCGCAACAACTTTTGCACAACATCGTTATGGGCTTGTGGCCAATACCACTTTCTTCTAAGTTGCCACCCATCAATAATGTCCCCGACCAAATACAAGGTGTCGCATGTGTGCGTTTTCAAAAACTCTAACAAGGCTTCAGCCTGGCATCCGGGTGTTCCAAGATGCAAATCAGAAATAAAGATGGCACGGTAATGCTTCTTTTGTTGGCTTTCACCAAGCATAAATTCCTGAACATCTTTGAACATCATCATGCACCTGCAAAATGTTTGCGGTAGCGAAGCGGCAAATCTTTCACCTGCATCATCATGGGCAGATCAGCTGTGTTGAAATCAGGGTCCCAAGCAGGCGCACCCAAGATCTTTGCCCCCAAACGCAAATAGCCCTTGATCAGTGCAGGTGGCTCAACGGGCAGATCAGCATCCAACTCGTCAATTGGCAATGGCAGCCGAGGACGTACATGAAATTCAATCGATGCCAAGTTGGTTTTAGCCAATTGCTTCCACATGCTTGCGGCAGCATCACCACTCACCACGCCGTTGTGTAGCATGGGGATGCTGGCACAGCCAATCATGGTGTCTAGTTGGTTGCGGGACATGAATTCAAACAGTGCGCCCCACAGGGCCAAAATCACACCCCCGTGTCGATGATCTGCATGAACACAGCTTCTGCCCAATTCAACCATGCGTTCGCGCATGAAACGAAGTCGCGTCAGGTCAAATTCTGTATCGGTATAGGTTCCACCCACTCGCTTGCTCTGCGCTGGCGTCAAGACACGGTATGTCCCAATCACTTCACCCGACTGCCCATCTCTCACCAAGAGATGTTCGCAATAATCATCAAACAAATCGATGTCATGCCCTGCCATCGTGACTGGCAATCTAGCGCCCATTTCGTTGGCAAAAACTTGATAGCGAAGTCTTTGCGCATCCCTCACTTCATCCAGATGCTTAGCCCAACTAACTTTGATGGCAGATTTCGAAATTTTTGTGCTGCCGGGACTACTTTCGTCTTGATGGCTTTGATGAAGTGACCCCCGTGGCAAACCGATTTGCGAAATCGGGAATGTGGGGTTAGGCAATTCTTTCATGTGAGTCTCCCAAGTGGTATTCAACTTGGAAGTTGATATTGCAGGCCGTCAATTTCATAGACATTTCAATTTAGTGAAATATTTGTGACACGCCTTCTACTCAATGAACATCAGAGCCTTGAGGTGGGGCAACTTCAAAGAATTTTCTGGCAATATTCCCAAATGATGACATCCGAAGCAAATCCTACGGTTCCCAAAACCAATGCGCGCCGCATCCAAGTGCGGCAATCCGGCGTTCATGGAAAAGGTGTATTCGCCCTGCAAGACATCGCCAAGGGCGAAACTGTCATTGAATACATAGGTGAGATTATTTCTGCGCAAGAAGCAGAAGACCGCCACCCTCACAATCCATCAGATCCTAACCACACGTTTTATTTTCAAATTGATGAACACATGGTCATTGATGCTTTGCATGGTGGAAACTCGGCCCGGTGGATCAATCACAGTTGCTCTCCAAATTGCAAACCTGTAGTTGAAGACGCGCGGGTGTTCATCAAAGCAAAGAGAAACATCGCAGCGGGTGAAGAACTTAACTACGACTATGGCTTGATCATTGATGAGCCCATCACAAAAAAATTGATTGCACAATACCCATGCTGGTGTGGAAGTCCTGCATGTCGCCAAACTTTGCTCGCCGGAAAACCTCTTTCAAGTAAAAAAGTAAAAAAAGCAAAGGCAGACAAGATTCGGCAAACAATTAAAAAACTCAAAGCCAAATTGACGAAACTTGAAAAGAAATAATTCGTCATGAAAAATTGCGTGATACCTAAAGCAAGTGCCAACAGCGCTGGTCGCAAGTTTTTGGATAAAACGATGTTTTTCTGCTTTAAGTGTGTTGCACCAGCGCCAGCAAACTCAGCCATTTGTCAGTCTAGCAAATAGACGCGAATTTTCACAGCCATGCGGGCTGGCTTCAGCGACTCAAGCGTCCCAATAAACACCCTCCGATTCAACCACTCATAGTTGCCGGAAGGGGCTCGAAACTTCACCACAGATCGGGCGTACCGTTGATCGGGACTGGGAATGTCGATGGTGACCTGATTGTGAACTGTGATGATCACGCCATCATCTGTTTGCATTTCATACAGTGCATCCAATTCTTTGATGCCATCAGGCCGGAGCAGTTGACGATCTGCGCCACCTGGCAGAATTTTTCCCTGGAGCAAGGGGCCTTTGAATTCTCCACCCAAGATGTTCACGATGAAACGCTCACCGACAGGGCTCTCTCCCAAACTTTGAACTTCTGCAATGTCCACAATGGCTTCGTAAACAAAATCGCAGCGTGGTGCATCCGTCATGGTTCATCCTTTAAAAATTTGAGCTACCCCAACTTGAGTTCGCCTCCGTGCAAAACAATGCCAACCTGCAGCGTGGCCAAGACTCGCACAAGCCATTGGTACCATGGTGCAAGGTGCTTCATCAACCGGATTGCTTGAAACAAGCCCGTGGATGGGGTCAATCCTATCCTGAAACTGGCCATTTCATGGTCGAACTTGCATAGAATGAAGTCCTCACCTTGATTTACAAAACCCCCATCCTGCGGGGGCCGTGGCTTTTTTTGCTGCGCTCTTTTTTCCCCAATTGGAAGTTCTTTCATGCCGTAGGCTATGTGCCGCATCTCTACGCGCGGGCAGCCACCACCAACGCCATGGGCGAACACACATGGACTGACTGGACACATCTGTACCCACGCACCAGCCAAAGCATTTGGCATTTATTTCACAATCCGCAAACCAATTTAGGCCTGGCACAACAAAACCTGATCGATCATTTCTGGGCCGATCTGAACGATGCCCCGGATGGCTGCGACCCCCGCGCATTTGTCAGCTATCAAATGGTGGCGCACTTCGTTAACGGCGTCATGCGTTTCGAGCACCCAGAGCACACGCACACTCAATTTGAATTGCGCATGCTGATGGACAACACCACAGACACCATTCACAGCCATGTCATGATGACCTCCCCCGTCGAGGTTCGAACATGATGCTGGACTGGAATTCGCCCGACGTCTTGAGCACCCCCTTGGCTGTTCGATGCTTGGAGTTGCTCTTTGCATGGAGCGCTGGCATTCAAACCTTGGAGTACTGGCGAATGCGCCCCGCCATGCATGGGGATGGTCTGTGGGTGTGGTCTATTCAGCGACAAGACATACCTAACCTCTGGGTGCGTCAATGCTTGGATGTCTTGTTTTCACCCAACATGTTCAGTTCGTTGCTGGCCCTGAGATGGATCGCGCTGTTCAGTTTGGCAACACAAGGCAGCCACATGTTGAACATCGGCTTTCTGTTCATCAGCAATTTGGCTCTGTTGATTCGTTGGCGCGGCGCATTCAATGGTGGCAGCGATTTCATGACCTTGGTGGTACTCACAGGCTTGCTGATTGCACAAATCGTGAGTGATTTCGCAGGGCCAGAATTGGGGTGGCGGGCT
>RFVJ01000091.1 GCA_009928125.1 Betaproteobacteria bacterium | reverse complement strand
GCCTTCAATGCACGTGTCATTCCAAGTGTGGCCTACACCGATCCTGAAGTGGCCTGGGTGGGTCTCACGGAAGACCAAGCCAAGGCACAAGGCATCAAAGTCAAGAAAGGCTTGTTCCCTTGGACGGCTTCGGGCCGCGCCATTGCCAACGGACGCGACGAAGGCGTGACCAAGCTCTTGTTTGACGATTCACCTGAGGCACATGGCCACGGCAAGATCTTGGGCGGCGGTATGGTGGGCACCCATGCCGGTGACATGATTGGTGAAATTGCATTGGCCATTGAGATGGGCGCAGATGCGGTCGACATTGGCAAAACAATTCACCCACATCCCACTTTGGGGGAAAGCATTGGCATGGCCGCGGAAGTGGCACATGGCAGTTGTACCGACTTGCCACCCTCAAAGAAATAAGCCTTTAGGGGCCCACGAAAAAAACCGCCTTCAGGCGGTTTTTTCATGCGCGAGGTTTGTGTCAATTCTGCGCGGGTTCAGCCTGCAGTTTCTCGGACTGAACCCTGCGTGCGCCATTGAAACGCTTCTGCCAATAGGCTTCGCGCATGTCGTCAACCCGCACGGCTTTGCCGGGCCTGGGCGCATGAATGAATTTACCGTCGCCTACATAGATGCCAACGTGGCTGAAGGTGCGTTTCATGGTGTTGAAGAAAACCAAGTCACCAGGCTTTAATTCGCTGCGATTGATTTCTTCCGTCACTTTGGCTTGCTCTTCAGCCCTGCGAGGCAAGACCAAGCCAACAGACTTTTCAAACATGTGCCTCACAAAGCCGCTGCAATCAAAACCCTTTTCTTCGGACATGCCGCCGCGCTTGTACGGGACGCCTAACAAGCCCATGGCTTGAATGACCAATTCTGATGCCTTGCCGCCAAAAGTGCTGCGGGCTGTTTGCAAGGGGCCACTGAATTGATTGGCGATTTGTTGAGACAATTGGTCGGTGATCTGATTGATCAAGCCGCGTTCTTTGAGCATGCGGTCGAGGTCGTCTTCAACGGGTGCCGATACGGCGACCGTTGTCCAGACTAACAACCCACATAGAATCCATCTCATAGTCGCTCAGTTTAATGCCTTCAAACGGTATTCGCGAGTGAACCTGTTATTCCTTTGAAAGTTGCACCATGTTGCTAGAAGTCGAGTCTTCCCAATTGGTTTTGGTGGATTACCAGATCAAACTGATGCCTGCTATGAAAGACGCTCAAGCGGTTTGGCAAAGGGCTGCTGTCATGGCCCGAACAGCCCAACTTTTGCAAGTTCCAGTGTGGGCCACGGAGCAAAATCCATCAGGTTTGGGTGAAACAAGTCCCGAAATCAGACAGCATTGCAAACGCGTGCTGTCCAAAATGGCGTTCAGTGCTGTTGAAGAGGGATTGGGTGAATGGTTGAGCCCACCAGCACCGGCAGTGCCCAAGGGCAATGCCAGGAGTTTGCCAAGACATTTGCAAAAACCCGTAGAGCCTGAGGTCGGTCCCTCAGTCGTGATTGCAGGTTGCGAAGCCCATATTTGTTTGCTTCAAACCGCTTTGGACTTGCTGGAAGACGAGTTTGATGTGTGGGTTGTGACAGACGCCTGCGCTTCTCGTTCAGAGCGTGACCGTGACGCCGCGTTTGACCGCTTGGCTGGCGCAGGGGCCGAGTTGCTGACCACCGAAATGGTGATCTTCGAATGGCTTCGTTCTGCCGAAAACCCAGACTTCAAAGAAGTTCAGTCTTGGGTCAAAGCGCTGACTTAAAGTCAGTTTGCCGCAAGTCCCTCATGAATAATTATGAATTCAGAAGGCGAGACCGGCTGACTTGAAGTGTGTCCAAAGCTCGCCAGCAATGTATTGCAGCTTGCTGCGATTGAGCGGCTTTAGGAGACACCATGGGTCAATTTGCAGAGTTTCACAAACGGTCCATTCAGGACCGGGATGCGTTTTGGGCTGAGCAAGCCAAACAGATCGCGTGGCACAAGCCGCCTCAAGAAATTTGTGATTACAGCAATCCGCCATTTGCCAAATGGTTCCAAGGTGGCCTGACCAATCTCTGTCACAACGCCATTGACCGGCATTTGAAAGATCGCGGTGATCAAGCTGCATTGATCTTTGTTTCGACCGAAACAGATCAAGAGGTCACGTACACCTACAAGCAATTGCATGCAGAGGTGCAGCGCATGGCCGCTTCGCTTTTGTCTTTGGGTGTGAAAAAAGGCGATCGTGTTTTGATTTACATGCCCATGATTGCCGAGGCTTCCTTTGCCATGTTGGCTTGTGCGCGCATTGGCGCCATTCACTCCGTGGTATTCGGTGGCTTTGCGTCGGGCTCCCCAAAGTCATTGTGAGTGCCGATGCAGGCTCACGCGGGGGCAAAGTGGTTGAATACAAACCCTTGTTGGACGAAGCCATTCGTTTGTCTGCGCACAAGCCCAACTCTGTTTTATTGGTCGACCGTGGCCTAGCCAAAATGGCCATGACAGAAGGTCGTGACTTGCTCTGGTCCAACTTGCGTGATCAACATTTGAATGATGTCGTGCCTTGCGAATGGGTCGATTCGACGCACCCAAGCTACACCTTGTACACATCGGGTACGACTGGCAAACCCAAGGGTGTGCAGCGTGACACGGGTGGTTACACCGTGGCATTGGCTTCCAGCATTCCCAACATTTTTTGCGGCAAACCCGGCGAAACATTTTTCTGTACCAGCGACATTGGTTGGGTGGTGGGGCACAGCTACATCATCTATGGCCCCCTCATTGGTGGCATGGCCACCATCATGTACGAAGGCCTGCCCACACGACCCGACGGCGGCATATGGTGGAGCTTGGTTGAGAAGTACAAAGTGACAGTGATGTTCAGTGCACCTACCGCCATACGCGTCTTGAAGAAGCAAGACCCTGCGCTGCTCACCCAATACGACTTGTCCAGCTTGAAAGCCTTGTTCTTGGCAGGCGAGCCTTTGGACGAGCCCACTGCCAAATGGATTTCGGAAGGTTTGGGCAAGCCCATCATCGACAACTACTGGCAAACTGAAACGGGCTGGCCAATTTTGACAGTCTGTAACGGCATTGAAAAAACACCCAGCAAGTTTGGTTCACCAGGTAAAGCGGTCTATGGCTATGACGTCAAACTGCTGGACGATCAAACAGGCGAAGAACTCACACAACCTAACCAAAAAGGTGTGGTTGCCATTGAAGGACCCTTGCCACCAGGCTGCTTGCAAACGGTTTGGGGCGATGATGATCGTTTCGTCAAAACCTACTGGACCACCGTTCCCGGCAAGATGGTTTACTCCACGTTTGATTGGGGCATCAAAGACGAGGACGGCTATTTCTTTATCTTGGGCCGAACAGACGATGTGATCAATGTGGCGGGGCATCGCCTGGGCACCCGCGAAATTGAAGAGAGCATTTCAGGTCATGCCGCCGTGGCCGAGGTGGCGGTGGTGGGCGTTGCCGACAACCTCAAAGGGCAAGTGGCGATGGCCTTTGCAGTGCTCAAAGATGGATCGCTGCTCAGCGATGCATCTGCATTGCTGAAACTCGAAGGCGAGATCATGAAGGTGGTCGACAATTCTTTGGGCGCTGTTGCCAGACCCGCACGCGTTCGTTTTGTGGCCGTGTTGCCTAAAACTCGCAGTGGCAAACTCTTGCGACGCGCCATCCAAGCAGTCTGCGAGGGACGCGACCCTGGTGATCTCACGACCATGGACGACCCCACCGCGCTGCTCCAAATTTCTGATCTGGTCAAAGCGTGATTCGCGCATTCTGACGAATGACTGACATTGGAGAGACGGGGAGGGTGCAAATTCTCCCCGTTTTGACATGAAAAAGCACCCGCGGACACGGAATCAATGTGATAATCCGCAAGTTACTTAGGCCCTTCCCATGCCACAGTCGCATCCGCCAATCGGTTCAGCCGTGTCGCGGAAGGTAATTCAACCAACTAATGTTCCCTGAAGGGGAGCGAAGGTCAGCGAAATATGAGTGAGACTAAATCCGTCTACACCGCCTATCAAGGCAACACCTATCTCTTCGGAGGCAATGCGCCTTACGTTGAGGAAATGTACGAGAACTACCTGGGTAATCCAGGCAGCGTTCCCGACAGCTGGCGCGAGTACTTCGACGCCTTGCAACACGTTCCTGCGGTCGATGGCTCATCAGCCAAAGACGTTCCCCATTTGCCCGTCATCAATGCGTTTGCCGAACGCGCCAAGCAAGGTGGCACCAAAGTCGTCATGGCCAGTGCCGATGCAGAAATGGGCCGCAAGCGGACCGCTGCGCAGCAGTTGATTGCGGCTTATCGCAATGTGGGCCAACGCTGGGCCGACCTCGACCCCTTGAAGCGCACTGAGCGTCCCAACATTCCCGACCTCGATCCAGCCTTCTATGGCTTTACCGATGCCGACCAAGAAACCGTGTTCGACACCAGTAACACGTTTTTTGGCAAAAATTCCATGCCCCTGCGCGAATTGCTCAATGCCTTGCGCGAAACTTATTGCGGCACATTGGGCGCCGAATTCATGTACACCACCGAGCAAGCTGAGAAGCGCTGGTGGCAGCAAAAATTGGAGAGCATTCGCAGCAAACCCAACTTCAATGCGGCGCAGAAAAAACACATTCTCGATCGTTTGACAGCAGCGGAAGGTTTGGAGCGTTTCCTGCACACCAAATACGTTGGACAAAAACGTTTTTCCTTAGAAGGTGGTGAGACTTTCATCGCGGCCATGGATGAATTGATCCAGGCTGCGGGTGAACAAGGTGTTCAAGAAATTGTCATCGGCATGGCCCACCGGGGTCGCTTGAATGTGTTGGTCAACACCATGGGCAAGTTTTGCCCAAGGATTTGTTCGCTGAGTTTGACCACACAGCCCCCGAAGATTTGCCAGCAGGTGACGTGAAGTACCACCAGGGTTTCAGTTCTGACATCAGCACACGTGGCGGTCCTGTTCACTTGTCTTTGGCGTTCAACCCTTCACACCTTGAAATTGTGAACCCTGTGGTGGAAGGTTCTGTGCGTGCCCGTATGGACCGCCGTGCCGACCCACAAGGCAAGCAAGTGCTGCCCGTGTTGGTGCATGGTGATGCTGCGTTTGCAGGTCAGGGCGTGAACCAAGAAACTTTGGCGCTGGCCCAAACCCGGGGTTACTCCACAGGCGGTACGGTTCACATCATCATCAACAACCAAATTGGTTTCACCACATCGGACCCCCGTGACATGCGATCTACGGTGTATTGCACAGACATCGTGAAAATGGTCGAAGCGCCTGTGTTGCACGTCAATGCAGACGATCCAGAAACCGTTGTGTTGGCCACGCAAATTGCGTTGGAATACCGCATGACGTTCAAGAAAGACGTCGTGCTTGACATCATTTGCTTCCGTAAATTGGGACACAACGAGCAAGACACGCCCAGCCTGACGCAACCTTTGATGTACAAAAAAATTGGGGCCCATCCAGGCACGCGCAAATTGTTTGCAGACCGCCTGGCCGCGCAAGGTTTGGGAGAGACCTTGGGTGACGACATGGTCAAGGCTTACCGCGCGGCTTTGGATGCGGGCAAACACACAGAAGAAGAAGTTGTGTTGACCAATTTCAAGACAAAGTTCTCTGTGGATTGGGCGCCTTTCTTGAATCAGAAATGGACTGATTCTGGTAACACGGCCATACCCTTGGCGGAGTGGAAACGCATCGCCGAAAAAATCACCACCTTGCCCAGCACCGTGACGCCTCACCAATTGGTGAAGAATGTCTACGACAACCGTGCTGCCATGGGTCGTGGCGACATGCCAGTGGATTGGGGCATGGGCGAGCACATGGCCTTCGCCTCTTTGGTGGCCAGTGGTTACCCAGTGCGTTTGTCTGGCGAAGATTGCGGCCGCGGTACCTTCACGCACCGTCATGCAGTGATCCACGATCAGAACCGCGAAAAGTGGGACACAGGCACCTATGTGCCTTTGCAAAACGTCACAGAAAACCAAGCGCCGTTTGTGGTGATCGATTCCATCTTGTCTGAAGAGGCCGTGCTCGGTTTTGAATACGGCTACGCCTCTAACGATCCCAACACCTTGGTGATTTGGGAAGCCCAGTTCGGCGATTTCGCCAACGGCGCTCAAGTCGTGATCGACCAGTTCATTGCATCAGGCGAAGTGAAGTGGGGCCGTGTCAATGGCCTGACTTTGATGTTGCCGCATGGTTATGAAGGTCAAGGCCCAGAGCACAGCTCTGCGCGCTTGGAGCGATTCATGCAGTTGGCGGCCGACACCAACATGCAAATCGTTCAGCCCACCACCGCCAGCCAAATCTTCCACGTGTTGCGTCGTCAAATGGTTCGCAATTTGCGCAAACCATTGATCATCTTCACACCGAAGTCTTTGCTGCGCAACAAAGATGCCACATCACCTTTGTCAGAGTTCACCAAAGGTGGCTTCCAAACGGTGATTCCTGAAAACAAAGCACTCAAGGCCGACAAGGTCAAACGTGTGTTGGTGTGTTCAGGCAAGGTCTACTACGACTTGGTGAAAAAGCGTGAAGAATTGGGCGCCGACGACACCGCTATTTTGCGTGTCGAACAGCTTTACCCATTCCCTCACAAAGCTTTTGCGGCCGAAATGAAAAAGTACCCCAACGCCACCGAGTTGGTGTGGACGCAAGACGAGCCACAAAACCAAGGCGCATGGTTCTTTGTTCAGCATTACATCCACGAAAACATGACAGAAGGTCAGCGCCTGGGTTACTCAGGTCGTGCGGCTTCTGCATCGCCTGCTGTGGGTTACTCACACCTCCACCAAGAGCAACAAAAAGCCTTGGTTGACGGCGCATTCGGCAAGATCAAAGGCTTTGTGTTGACCAAATAAGGTCTAGCGCATCCATCCATAGAACCTGTACAGAAAGAATTGAAATGGCTATCGTAGAAGTGAAAGTTCCGCAGTTGTCTGAGTCCGTGGCTGAAGCCACCATGCTGCAATGGAAAAAGAAAGTGGGCGACAGTGTTGCAGCCGACGAAATTTTGATCGAGATCGAAACCGACAAAGTGGTGTTGGAAGTGCCAGCACCTTCTGCTGGCGTGCTGTCTGAAATTTTGGTGGGCGACGGTGGTACCGTCACCGCTGAGCAACTCATTGCGCGCGTTGATACCGATGGCAAAGTCGCTGCAGCAGCACCTTCCGCCGCCGCTGCGCCAGCCCCAGCCGCTAGCGCACCCGCTGCAGCGCACGCTGCGCAAAGCACCAGCATGGCCGGTGTGGCCATGCCGGCCGCAGCCAAGCTGATGGCCGACAACAACTTGGCCACTGGCTCTGTGGTCGGTTCTGGCAAAGACGGCCGCGTCACCAAGGGTGATGTCTTGTCTGCCGTTGCGGGGGGTGCCAAGCCTGCTGCTCAAGTGTCTATCCCTACGGGTGTCCCTACAACATCATTGCCCCAAGTGGCAGCGCCTGCAGTGAATTTGGGCGATCGCCCCGAGCAACGTGTGCCCATGACCCGTTTGCGTGCTCGCGTGGCCGAGCGTTTGTTGCAATCGCAATCAACCAATGCCATTTTGACCACGTTCAACGAAATCAACATGGCCCCCGTGATGGAAATGCGCAAGCGCTTCCAAGACAAATTCGAAAAAGAACATGGCATCAAGTTGGGCTTCATGAGCTTCTTCGTCAAAGCTGCGGTGCATGCTTTGAAGAAGTTCCCAGTGCTCAATGCCTCCGTTGATGGCAACGACATCGTTTACCACGGTTACTTTGACATTGGCATTGCGGTGGGTTCACCCCGCGGCTTGGTGGTGCCCATTTTGCGCAACGCCGACCAAATGAGCTTTGCCGACATCGAAAAGAAAATTGCTGAGTTTGGTGCCAAGGCCAAAGACGGTAAGTTGGGCATTGAAGACATGACCGGCGGTACATTCTCCATCTCCAATGGCGGTACCTTCGGCTCCATGATGTCCACCCCCATCATCAACCCACCGCAGTCGGCCATCTTGGGTGTGCACGCTACCAAAGATCGCGCCATGGTTGAAAACGGTCAAGTGGTGGTTCGCCCCATGAACTATTTCGCCATGTCTTATGACCACCGCATCATTGACGGCCGTGAAGCTGTCTTGGGCTTGGTGGCCATGAAAGAAGCGTTGGAAGATCCATCACGCTTGTTGTTTGACATCTAAATCACATTAGGAATTGGCATGAGCAAACAATTTGATGTGGTCGTCATTGGTGGCGGCCCAGGTGGTTACATCGCCGCCATTCGTGCAGCCCAATTGGGCTTCCAAGTGGCCTGCGTGGATGAATGGAAAAATGCCGCAGGGGGCCCAGCCCCTGGCGGTACTTGCACCAACGTCGGTTGCATTCCCTCCAAAGCATTGCTGCAGTCTTCTGAGCACTTCGAGCAAGCCAACCATCACTTTGCCGATCACGGCATTGAGGTGAAGGGCGTGAGCATGGATGTGGCCAAGATGATTGCCCGAAAAGACAACGTTGTGAAGCAAAACAACGATGGCATTTTGTACTTGTTCAAAAAGAACAAAGTGTCTTTCTTCCATGGCCGTGCTTCATTCAGCAAAGCCGTTGAAGGTGGCTACGAGGTCAACGTCACTGGCGCAGCCAATGAAACTTTGGTGGGCAAGAACATCATTGTGGCCACTGGTTCCAATGCCCGTGCATTGCCCGGTACGCCTTTTGACGAAGTCAATGTGCTGTCCAACGACGGCGCCTTGAAAGTGGGTGCAGTGCCCAAGAAATTGGTGCTCATCGG
>RFVJ01000010.1 GCA_009928125.1 Betaproteobacteria bacterium | reverse complement strand
TGGAAGCGTTGCGAAGTTCATCGCCTGCGTCGTTGAGCGTGGCAATGGTGTGGGCGTTGTGGATGAGCAAGGTGGTCATGGCAATGATTTTGCACGAAGAAATTGAATGAACGCCACACAGACACTACACTCTGCTGCATGCGTGACCCCATTTCAATTCACCCCGACATTGCTTCCAACCCTCGTACTTTTTTGCGTCAATTGTTTGACGCCGCCGTGACCAGGGCACTGCCTTTGGAAAACACGCCTGCGTTCTTACCGGCTGTTCCGCCGGGTCGCACGCTGGTTTTGGGTGCAGGCAAAGCGGCCGGTGCCATGGCGCATGCGGTCGAAGCCTTGTGGCCCCAAGATGCGCCGTTGTCGGGCATGGTGGTCACCCGTTACGGGCATACGCCTCAACGCCCTGAGGGCGTCTTGCCGCGCTTGAAAGTGGTCGAGGCCTCGCACCCTGTGCCTGATGCCGCTGGCTTGGCTGCCGCCGAAGAAATTCTGACGCTCACAAAAGGTTTGACGAAGGATGATTTGGTCTTGTGTTTGATCTCTGGTGGTGGCTCTGCCTTGCTCACGCTACCGGCCGAGGGCCTGAGCCTGGCAGAAAAACAGCGCATCAATCAGGGGTTGTTGAAAAGCGGTGCCAACATTGGCGAGATGAACTGTGTTCGCAAACACTTGTCCCGCATCAAGGGGGGGCGTTTGGCCGCAGCATGCGCACCAGCCAAAGTGGTGACCTTGGCCATCAGCGATGTACCGGGTGATGACCCTTCCGTGATTGCCAGCGGCCCCACGGTGCCCGATGACACCACGTGCCAAGATGCCCTCGCCATATTGCAGCGCTACAACATCGAAATTTCAGCTGCGGTCAAACAAGCTTTGGAAAGTGGTGCCTGGGAATCTCCCAAGCCAGGGGATGCCATGTTTGCCAACACCTCGGTTCACCTCATTGCAACCCCTCAACAATCGTTGATGGCCGCCGCGGCATTGGCAGAGTCCAAAGGTTTGAGGGCCTATGTGTTGAGCGATGAAATTGAAGGTGAATCGCGCGAAGTGGGCAAAGTCCATGCAGCCTTGGCACGCGCCAGTGCGCATGGCAAAAGTCCCTTCATCAAGCCCTGCGTCATCTTAAGCGGTGGTGAAACCACGGTCACGGTTCGCACGTGCAGGCGAATTTTGCATGGGATTGGCACAGGGACTGCAAGCGCAAACTGGCGTATGGGCATTGGCCGCAGACACCGATGGCATAGACGGGGTGGAAGACAACGCTGGCGCCATGGTGACCCCAGACACCTTGCTTCGGGCGCAACAGGCCGGCGTCAATTTGGATGAGCATTTGGCTTGCAACGATGCTTACAGTTATTTCCAGGCCCTGAATGATTTGGTGTTTTCGGGGCCCACGCACACCAATGTGAACGACTTCCGCGCCATTTTGGTGTTGTGACAAATGCTTGATGTGCGTCAACACGGCCGTGCCAAGGCTCTGGCAAATTTGGCGCATGTTGAATCGCGCCCTGAATCCCGTTCACACCCCCGCTGAAGACTTGCCAGCAGGCACTGTCTTGCTGCGTCGAGGTCAGGTGGCCACACAGGCTTTGCATTTGCGCCGTGGCCGGGTGGCGTTCGGGGTGATTGAGAACGGTGAAATGGTGCATCAACTGGGGGTGGTGGAAGGTCCTTTTTGGTTGGAGGCTGCGGCTGCCCTGTTGGGACTTTCACATGCTGTGGATGCACTGGCTGAAAGTTCGGTCTCCCTTCAGGCCATGACCTTGGGGGATTTCAAAAGTCATTTGAAGAACTTGCCCGAACCCGTGCACACCCTCATGCTGGATTTGGCCAAAGCCCAAAGGCAACAAACCGAGGTGGCCGTGAGCCGATTGGCCAAGGACGCCGATGCCCGTTTTGCGGAGTGGTTGCTGCGACACGCAGAACCGACCGATGCCCAGGGAAGCTTGGCGGTGATCTTGCGTGACCGCAAGCGGCTCATTGCCGCACAGTTGGGCATCGCCCCCGAAACTTTCTCACGGCTGCTCAAGCATTTGAGGGAGCGCAAGCTCATCAGTGGCGGCGGCAGGGTGCTGAACTTGCTCGATCCCACGGGTTTGCAGTCCTTGGCCGGTATTTGAAAAGATTCAAGACCAAGGCAGGGTGGGGGTCTCAAAGATCGATAGAATTTATCGAACTTTGAGAATTCCATGCATTCCCCTGAGCCTGCGCGACTGTCACTGTCCAACATCACCAAGCGGTACCCTGGCGTGGTCGCCAATCGCTCGGTGTCCTTGTCGGTGAGGCCGGGTGAAGCACATGCCGTGTTGGGCGAAAACGGCGCTGGCAAATCGACCCTCATGAAGATCATCTATGGGTCCGTGAAGCCGGATGAGGGTGAAATTCAATACAACGGTCAAGTCGTTCACATCCGCAACCCCCAGCAAGCCCGCGCGCTGGGCATCAGCATGGTGTTTCAACACTTCAGTTTGTTTGACACCCTCAGCGTGGCTGAAAACGTCTGGTTGGGTTTGGACAAGTCGCTCAAACTCGCAGAGGTCACATCGCGCATCAGTTTGAAAGCCGCCGAAGCAGGCCAAGTGACGGGTGTCTGCGATCCGCGAGAAGAATCCAATGCCTCGCTCAGTCGCTTGATGATTGGCGCTGAGCCGCCAGCCCTCACTTACCAAGACCGCCAGCCTGGCGCTGTGTTGTTTGAAGTCAAAAATTTATCCTTGCCCAAAGAAGATCAATTTGGCGTCGACTTGTCGCAAGTCAGTTTGCAAGTTCGTGCCGGCGAGGTGGTGGGCATTGCAGGTGTCTCTGGCAATGGGCAACGTGAGTTGTTGTATGCCTTGTCGGGTGAGGACACACGTGCACAAGCCCAAGCTGTTCAATTGCTAGGCCAAGCCGTGGGCCAGTCTGGGCCTGACCAGCGTCGCCAAGCGGGCTTGCATTTTGTACCTGAAGAGCGCCTGGGCCGTGGCGCTGTGCCTTCGCTGAGTTTGGCGCAAAACATGCTGCTCACACGCAGCGAGGCCATGTCCCAGAGTGGTTGGATTCACACACCGGTGCTGCAAACGCAAGCGCAAAAAATCATCGATCGCTTCAACGTCAAAGCCAACGGCACGCAGGCTGCTGCGAAATCTTTGTCGGGTGGGAATTTGCAAAAATTCATTGTCGGCCGAGAGATCGACGCCAACCCCAGAGTGCTGTTGGTGTCGCAACCCACTTGGGGCGTGGACGTTGGCGCCGCAGCGCAAATTCGCAGCGAACTACTGGCACTGCGCGATGCAGGGTGTGCAGTCTTGGTGGTCAGTGAAGAATTGGACGAGCTGTTTGAAATTTCTGATCGCTTGTATGTCATGGCCAATGGCAAGTTGTCCCCATCGATCGACCGAAAAGATGCCACCGTTGCCCAAATTGGTGAATGGATGAGTGGTTTGTGGGAGGCCCATGCTCAAGCTTGAGTTGCGTCCCCAAGAATCTCAGGTGTGGCGGTATGCCTCACCTTTGTTGGCCTTGGCCATCACCGTGGCCTTGGGCATTGGTTTGTTCATGCTGTTGGGCAAAGATCCTTTGCGCGGCTTGCAAATGTTTTTTTGGGAGCCCCTCAAGTCGGTTTATGCGCTGGGCGAACTGATGGTCAAAGCCACCCCTTTGTTGGTGATCGCGCTGGGCTTGGCTGTTTGTTATCGCTCCAATGTCTGGAACATTGGCGCTGAAGGCCAGTTTGTGATTGGCGCAGTGGCAGCTGGCGGCGTGGCCTTGCTGGCCGACAAAGAGACTGGCCGATGGATGGTGGTGGCCGTGGTTCTGGCGGGTGTTGCGGGCGGCATGTTTTGGGCATCGATCACCGCTTGGCTCAGGGACAAGTTTCACGCCAACGAAATTTTGGTGAGCTTGATGCTGGTGTATGTGGCCGACATGGTGCTGGGTTACTTGGTTTATGGACCCTGGAAAGACCCAGCGGGTTACAACTTTCCGCAAACCAAAAGCTTTGAAGCAGTCACCCAAATTCCTCGCCTCATGTCTGGCTCTCGCGTCAGTGTGGGCCTCATTTTGGCGCTGATCGGCGTGGCCGCTGTTTGGGTCTTTTTGTTCAGAACGCGTGCAGGCTTTGCGCAGCAAGTGGGCGGGCTGGCACCAGCCGCCGCGCGCTATGCAGGTTTTTCTTCGCGCCGGGCTTTGTGGACGGCTTTGTTGGTCTCGGGCGGCGCAGCCGGTTTGGCGGGTGCCCTTGAAGTGGCAGGCCCCTTGGGCCAGTTAACGCCCTATGTGCCAGCGGGCTATGGTTTTGCCGCCATCATTGTGGCTTATGTGGGTCGCTTGCACCCTGTTGGCATGGTGTTCTCGGCAGTGCTCATGAGCATGTTCTACATTGGCGGTGAACTGGCGCAGTCGCGCATGGGATTGCCCAAGTCCATCACGGGGGTGTTCCAAGGCTTGTTGTTGTTCAGTCTGTTGGCGTGTGACACGCTGGTGGCTTATCGCCTGCGTTGGCAGAGCAGGAGGGTGTGATGGAGTCCTACGCTTTGTTGGTGGCGGCCACCTTGAATGCAGGCACGGTCTTGGCCATTGCCGCTCTGGGTTTGTTGATCAACGAACGCGCCGGGGTGGTCAACCTGGGCGCGGAGGGCATGATGCTGTGCGCGGCCATCGCTGGCTTTGCAACGGTGGTGCACACCGGCAGTGATGGGCTCGGCTTTTTGGCGGGCATGGGTGCTGGGGCCTTGTTGGCCGCGGTCTTTGGATTCTTGGTGATCTACCTCAGCACCAACCAGTACGCCACAGGCTTGGCGCTCAGTTTGTTCGGTGTGGGTTTTTCTGCGTTTGTGGGCATTGGCTATGTCCAAGAAAAGTTGCCACAACGTCCCAGCTTTGAGATCCCGTTTTTGGCCGACATTCCCCTCCTGGGTTCTGCCTTTTTCAAGCAGCACCCTCTGGTTTACGGGGTGATGGCTTTCGTGTTGGGTTTGATGTGGTTTTTCTACAAAACTCGCACAGGTTTGGTGCTGCGATCGGTGGGTGAATCTCCCGAATCGGCGCATGCGCTGGGCTATTCGGTGCGTCGAATTCGTTTTTACGCTGTCGTTGCAGGCGGTGCCTTGTGTGGTTTGTCTGGCGCCTACATTTCGATTGCCTACACGCCGCTTTGGGTTGAAGGCATGGTGGCTGGCAAAGGCTGGATTGCCTTGGCTTTGACCACCTTTGCCACCTGGAGGCCGGCTCGGATTTTGCTTGGTGCTTATTTGTTTGGTGGGGTCACCATGCTTCAGTTTCACTTACAAGGTTTGGGCGTTCAAGTGCCCAGCCAGTGGCTCACGGCTTTGCCGTACATTGCCACCATTGTGGTGCTGGCGCTGATCTCACGAAATCCGGCTTGGATTCGCATCAACATGCCTGCTTCACTAGGCAAACCCTTCCATCCCGGTTCATAATGTTTTTTCTCGTGCAACCTCGTTCATCCATAAAGGAAATTTCATGACAGTTCTGAACAAGCGGTCGGTTCTTAAAATCACCGCAATCTCCCTCGTTGCAGCAGCTGCTTTGGTAGCTTGCGGTAAAAAAGAAGAGGCCAAGCCTGCCGCAGCAGCCAAGGCTGAGCCCCTGAAAGTAGCGTTTGCCTACGTGGGTCCTGTGGGTGACGGTGGTTGGACATTTGCACACGACAATGCGCGCAAAGCCCTGGAAAAACAATTCGGCGACAAAATTGTCACCAGCTTTGTTGAAAAAGTGCCAGAAAGCGCTGACGCTGAGCGCGTGTTCCGTGACTTGGCCAGCCAAGGCAACAAAGTGATTTTTGGAACCACTTTTGGTTACATGGACCCCATGTTGAAAGTCGCTGCCGACAACAAAGAAATCAAATTTGAACACGCCACAGGCTACAAAACAGCCGACAACATGCGCACTTACGACAGCCGCACTTATGAAGGCGCTTACATGGCTGGTGTGATTGCGGGCAAGATGACCAAGTCCAATACTTTGGGCGTTGTGGCCTCCATTCCAATTCCTGAAGTCATTCGCAACATCAACACCTTCACATTGGGTGCGCAGTCCGTGAATCCCAAAGTGAAAACCAAAGTGGTGTGGGTCAATGAGTGGTTCAATCCACCCAAGGAAACAGAGGCTGCCACCGCCTTGATCAACGGCGGCGCTGACGTGTTGATGCAAAACACCGATTCACCCGCTGTGTTGCAAACGGCCGAAAAAATGGGCAAGCGCGCCTTTGGTTGGGATTCCGACATGACCGCGTACGGTCCCAAGGCACACTTGGGTTCTGCTGTCATCAACTGGGCGCCTTACTACATCAAGGCCGTGGGTGAAGCCCTCGAAGGCAAATGGGCGACTGGCCAAAGCTGGTGGGGCGTGAAAGAAGGCGCCATTGACATGGTGTCTGTGGCCGCTGACGTGCCAGAAGATGCCAAAAAGAAAGTCGACGAAATCAAAGCCGGTCTGAAAGATGGCAGCTTCGTGATCTGGAAAGGTCCTATCGTGGGCCAGGACGGCAAAGAAGTTTTGGCCAAAGATGCAGTGGCTGACGACAAGTTCTTGGGCGGTATCAAGTTCTACGTCAAGGGCGTTGAAGGCAAAGTGCCTAACTGATCTGATTCATTCAATCGGTTAATCCAAGCCGCCTTCTCGTCAGAGGGGCGGCTTTTTTCTGTCATTGTGAGGAAATGCGAAATGAACCCCCTCATTGGTCTACGTGGCGCCGTGGTAGCGCCTCATTCATTGGCTTCACAGGCCGGCTTGGAAATTTTGCGCGAAGGCGGGAACGCCATTGAAGCCACCATTGCAGTGGCCGCAACGCTGGCGGTGGTCTACCCCCACATGACCGGAATCGGGGGGGATGGCTTCTGGTTGATGCATGCGCCTGGTCAAACCATGCAATCCATCGACGCATGTGGTGCCGCTGGCGCAGCCGTCAACAAGGACTTGTATGGCGGCATGGCCAGCATTCCTTGGCGAGGCCCCTTGGCCGCGAATACCGTCGCAGGCACGATTTCGGGTTGGGGTGCTGCTTATGACTACAGCCAAGCGCATTGGGGAGGCAAACTGCCTTTTGCAAGGTTGCTTGAAAGTGCGATTGCTTATGCGCGTGATGGCTTTCCCGTCACGCACAGCCAAGAAACGAACACCCGAAACAAGCTGCCTGAATTGAAGGAGCAACCTGGATTTGCGCGTGCATTTTTGAACCGCGAAGGTGAAGTGCCACGCTATGGTGATCAACACGCGTTTCCTGAATTGGCACGCACTTTGTCACAACTGGCCCAAGCCGGTGCAGACGATTTTTACCGCGGTGAACTTGCGGTGCAAATTGCCAAAGATTTGTCGGCGGTAGGCAGTCCCATAGATTTAAGCGATTTGAAGCATCATCAAGCGCAAGTCAAGGCGCCATTGTCCCTTCGTTTGTCCGATGCGACGGTCTACAACATGGCACCGCCGACACAAGGAATGGCTTCTTTGCTGATCTTGGGCGTCTTTGATCGCATCCGTCAAAAAGGCTGGACCCCGGACAATGTTGAGGGCATTCATGCTTTGGTCGAGGCCACCAAACAAGCATTCATCGTCAGAGATCGTTACGTGACCGATCCAGCAGCCATGACCCGAGATCCGCTTGATTTGATGACGCCGGCCATGCTAGATCAAATGGCAAGCAAAGTGCCTTTCGGCAAAGCCAGTCCATGGCCTGCACCTCATTCAGATGGCGACACCACTTGGATGGGGGTTGTCGATTCGCAAGGTCGAGCAGTTAGCATGATTCAGAGCATTTACTTTGAATTTGGCAGTGGTGTCGTTTTGCCTCAATGTGGCTTTTGGTGGCAAAACAGAGGCTGTTCATTTGATTTACAAGCTGGCAAGTTGAGAAGCTTGTTGCCTGGTCGCAAGCCTTTCCACACTTTGAATCCCGCCATGGCCCATTTGGACGATGGCCGTTTGCTGGTCTACGGCACGATGGGAGGTGAAGGTCAACCGCAAACACAGGCCGCTGTTTTTTCACGGTATGTCTGGGGTGGACACAATGTGCGCAGTGCAGTGGCTGCGCCACGGTGGTTGCTTGGTAGAACTTGGGCTGAACAAAGTACGACCCTGAAGCTGGAGTCGCGTTTTTCAGCAGACATTGTCGAAGCGCTCAGGACCCTGGGCCACCCCGTGGAGGTGGTGTCTGATTTTGACGAACGCATGGGGCATGCGGGGGCATTGGTCCTTCACCCCCATGGTTTGATTGAAGGGGGTGAAGATCCCAGGAGTGATGGCTCGGTGGCAGCTTGGTGATCAGTTTTTGACTGCGTTGGCAAAATCACCGGCATACACATTCAGGAAGTTGCGAGGATCAAATGCTTTGCGGATGGCGGCATTCACCTCGTCCAAAGTGCTTGATTCGATGAGCGCATCGTTCTTTTCAGCAAACGCCATGGTGCGGTTGGCAGCTGTTTGCGCAACATGACTTGCTGCCAGCGAAGCATCTTGCGCACGTGCAATTTTGCGCTCCTCTTGCCAGGCTTTTTTGGCATCTGCGAGTTCTTCGGCGGTCACGCCGTCTTTCACGAATTTGGCCAATTCTTCTTCAACACCTCGTTTGAGTTTGTCCAAGTTTTGTGGCGCATACAGGGCATAGAGAACCCACATGGCTGAGGGCTCATAAGAGCTGGCACTGAGCTGACTGCCAGCGCCATAGCTGATGCCGTCTTTTTGTCGCAGGCGGTCCATGAGACGCGACTTGGTGCCACCTCCCAATATTCGATTGGCCAACTGCAGAGGAATAAAGTCGGCATCGGTGTCTTGTAACAACAAGGGCAGGCCCGCAATGAAAAATGCGTTGGCTTTGTCGGGTGCCTCGAGTTGAATCGCTTGCGCCTTGACGGGCTTGGGCATGGCCTTCAATCGGGCGTAGTTCTTTGTGCTTTTCCAATGGCCAAAGTGTTGATGGAGTTGCGTTTTGACAGCGTCGCTGTCGAAGTCACCGACCAAGGCAAATTCGCTGTGGTTTGCACCGTAGAACTGGGTGTGAAATTGTTTCACTTGGGACAGTTTTGCGGCCTTCAGGGCCGCAATGGATTCGTCCAGATTGCGTGTGGCTCGGATGTCGCCTTTGGGGTAGACCTCTAAAGCCAATGCCATTGCCAGTGAGCCCTTGGCATTGGGTTGGCTGCGTTGGCTTTCCAGACTGGCCGTGCTTTCGTCCACCAGCAATTCAAATTCTTTGGCGGGAAAAGAGGGTGCTTGCAAGATGTCTTTGATCAAGCTCAAAACAGTGGGCAAGTTCTTTCGCACTGTGTCGAATCGAAGGGTGACAGTTTGTCCACCGCCCGTGACTTCCAACTGTGTTTTGAGTTCATCCAATTTGGCGGCAATTTCAGCTCGTTGCATTTTTGCGGTGCCGCGCATCAGCATGTGGGCTGTCAGGTTGGCGGTGGTGGCTTGATTGAACAGCGACTTTTCGTCGCCAAATCGCAAGGTGAAATGGCCGCTGACAGTTTCACCCCGTGTTTTCTTGGGCGTGAGGATGAGCTTCATGCCATTGCCCAAGGACAAGCGTTGCGTGCGTTTTTCAATGTTGGCGGGGGAAACATCAAACACTTCACCTTCACTGACGGCTGTTTTGCCTTTGTAGTTCTCAAGCAGTTTGACCACGTCTGTGTTTTCGGGTGCTTTGACCCGGTCGGGGGATGTGGTGGGGATGAACTGACCCGCAGTGCGGTTGCTGGCTTTGAAGTAATTGAGTGCTACCGATTGAAGTTGTGCCACTGTCAAGTTTTCGATGCGATCTCTGAACAAAAAGAACAATCGCCAATCGCCAATGGCAATGGACTCGGAGAGTTGAACCGCCAACATTTGGGGGTTGTTGATGGTTTTCTCGATGGCGCTGAGGAGGCTGGCCTTGGCGCGTTGTAGTTCTGCTTCGGTGATGGGCTTTTGAGCAATGCCTTCCAATTCCAAGAGCAAGGCTTTGCGGACCAGGCTGAGGCTTTGGTTTTTTTGCAGTTCTGCAAAGAACATCACAAATCCTCGTTCAGCCAAATCAAAGTTCAAGGCATTGATTTTGACAGCCAGTTTTTTTTCAACCAGAGATTTGTGCAGACGGCCATTGGGCGTATCGGCCAAGACTTCGAAGAGCGCTGCAAGTGCTGCTGAGTCTTGGTGACTGCCCGGCGCTGTGTGATACAGCACTGCTGAAAGCTGGGTGTCGCCGGTTCGCCGAACCGTGACTTCGCGCTCACCATCTTGAACAGGTTCTTGGGTGTAGGTGGGTTCTAAAATTCGTGTGGGTTTGGGAATGGCGCCAAATTCTTTTTGGATGAGTGCCAAGGTGGTGACAGGGTCAAATTTGCCAGCGACCAACAACACGGCATTGTCGGGTTGGTAGTACTTGCGGTAAAAGTTTTGCAAGTTTTCAATCTTGACGTTTTCAACGTCGGAGCGCGCGCCAATGGTGGGTTTGCCGTAATTGTGCCAATCGAAGGCGGTGGCTGTCATGCGTTGCCAGAGCGACATGAAGGGGCTGTTTTCACCGCTTTCCATCTCATTGCGGACCACTGAAAACTCGGAGTCCAAGTCTTTGCGGGCAATGAAGCAATTGACCATGCGATCGGCTTCCATTTCAATGGCCCACTTCAAATTGTCGGGATTGGCAGAAAATGTTTGGTAATAGTTGGTGCGGTCGAAATACGTGGTGCCGTTGAAATCCATGCCTCGCTTGTCGAGTTCTTGCATCAGATTGCCAAACTTGGGCGTGCCTTTGAATACCATGTGTTCCAACAAATGGGCCATGCCTGTCTCGCCGTAGTTTTCGTGACGGCTGCCTACCAAGTAAGTGACGTTGACCGTGGTGGTGGGCTTGGACACATCGGGGGCCAACAGCACACGCAAGCCGTTGGCCAGGCGGTATTCGGTAATGCCTTCAACCTGAGCCACGGCTTTCAGTGAGCTGATGGGGGCGCTGGAGGCGCTGGCAGTCATTTGTGCCAAGGTGCCACCGGGTGAAACAAGGCAAGCGACCAGAAGAGCGCTCGGAATCAAACGAAGATGCATGACGAACTCACACTTTGCTGAACAAAAGAACTTTATACACCTGCATTAGAATACAGCTTGCATTTGCAGGCGTTTGCAAGTGCTTTTGATGTTTCAATGACGGCGCTTCGACGGCCATTGATGTTGTTTAACCGAAGCCATGTAGAGGACTACCATGTACAAAAACCTCGCAGCCGTGATCACGGCCGCCTGCTTTTTTTCTCCCTTTTCTTTCTCCGTCACTGCGGCTCAGCCTGCAGCCTCGTCTGGCAACAAACCCGTTAAAGCGGCCTTTGTTTATGTGACGCCTGTTTTTGAGGCCGGATGGACGCATCAACACGACGAAGGTCGCAAGGCGGTAGAGAAGTCCTTGGGCAACGCCGTCAAAACCACTGTGGTTGAAAATGTCGCCGAGGGCGCTGACTCCGAGCGCGTGGTGCGCGATTTGGCGCAGCAAGGCCATGACATCATTTTCACCACCAGCTTTGGCTACATGGAGCCCACACTCAAAGTGGCCAAAGAGTTCCCCAACGTGAAGTTTGAATCGATCACGGGTTACAAAACCGATGTGAACGTGGCCGTGGCCAACGCCCGTTATTACGAGGGTCGTTATTTGGCGGGTGTGGCGGCCGGTCGCCTGACAAAGTCCAATGTGGCGGGTTATGTGGCGGGGTTTCCCATCCCCGAAGTGTTACAGGGTTTGAATGCTTTCACGTTGGGCATGCGCTCTGTGAACCCTCAAGCCCAAGTCAAGGTGGTGTGGCTGAATGCCTGGTTTGATCCTGCCAAAGAGCGCGATGCGGCGATGACTTTGTTCAATCAGTCGGTGGACGTCATCACCTTTCACACTGCCACCAACGCAGTCATGGTGGCCGCGCAAGAACGCGGCAAGATGGCCATTGCCTACCACTCCGACATGCGCAAGGTGGCGCCCGATGCGCAATTGCTGGCTGTGATGCATGAATGGGGCAACTACTACACGCAGCGCGTGAAAGATGTCCAAAGTGGCCAGTGGCGCACAGGCAATGCCAGTGGGGGTTTGAAGGAAGGCATGATTCGCGTTGGCGATTTTGGCCCCAAGATGTCCAATCCCGTGCGCAATGAAATTCAGCAGATTCAAAACGACATTGTCTCGGGCAAACGCCAGATTTTTCAGGGACCCATCAGGGACAACGAAGGCAAGCCCGTGGTGTCTGCAGGTCAATCATTGTCGCCAGTTCAAATTCTCAACATGAATTATTTGGTCGAAGGCGTGGTGGGCAAGGTCACGCCATAAGGGACGCTTAACTGTCCAATTGAATGTTGCGAGCTTTGGCCAATTGCGTCCAACGCGCCAAGTCGGCCTTCATGTAGGCTGCGAACTCGGCTGGTTTCATGGGCATCAATTCAACGGCCTCTGAACTTAATTTTTCTTTGAAGTCGGGTTGTGACAGCACATTCAACATGGCATCGTTGAGGACTTTGACAATGGGGGCCGGCATGTTGGCCGGGCCCACCACGCCATACCATTGCTGTGCATCAAAGCCTTTGAGGCCGGCTTCTTCCAGAGTGGGAATGTCCTTGACTTGAGGGTGACGTTTGGTACCTGTGACGGCAAGGGCGCGAATGCGGCCACTGCGAATGTGCGGCAAGGCTGCAGCCAAACCTGGGAACATCATTTGTGTTTGGCCACCGATGAGGTCGGTGATGGCCGGTGCAATGCCGCGGTAAGGAATGTGCACCATGAAGCTGTTGGTTTGAAGCTTGAACAACTCTGCCGTCAAGTGTGTCAATGATCCCGCGCCTGCAGAGCCATAAGAGAGACGACCCGGGTTTTGTTTGACGTAGTCCAGGAATGCCTTGATGTTTTGCGGTGGCAAATTGGTGTTGACGCACAAGACATTGGGGGTGGATCCAATCATGCCGATGGGTGTGAAATCTTTTTCAGCGTCGTAAGGCAGTTTGCGCGTGGCCGGTGATGTGCCGTGTGTTGCCACATAGCCTTGCATCAGGGTGTAGCCATCGGCCGCAGAACGTGCGGTATTTTGTGCCGCAATGACGCCACCGCCACCCCCGATGTTGTCGACCACCACAGACTGGCCCAAAACCTTGGCCCAACGCTCGCAAAGAGCCCGTCCCACCATGTCAGAGCCACCGCCGGCAGCCACGGGCACGATGTAGCGAATGGGTTTGTTGGGGTAGGCCGTTTGCGCTTCGCTTGCTGCGGGCAAGCCCAGCAAAAAAGGACTGGCTTGAAGAAGGGTGCGTCGTTTCATGGGGGTTCTCAAGGGTGAGAAGTTGAAAACAGTGATGACAAAGTTTAGCCCACCCCCTGTACCCTTTCTTGCTGTCAGGGTACAGGGGCCTTGAAATTCGCTCACAATTCAAGTGGTCTGCACCGCATGCTGTTAGCACTTTACAATGCGAGCTAGCATTCAAAGACTGTTGGAAAGACTGAGCGATGAGCATTAAAAGCGACAAGTGGATTCGCCGAATGGCTGAAGAGCACGGCATGATTGAGCCTTTCGAGCCAGGTCAAGTGAGAAAAAACGACGCCGGCGAAAAAATTGTGAGCTACGGCACCAGCAGTTATGGCTATGACATTCGTTGTGCGCCCGAGTTCAAGGTCTTCACCAACATCTACAGCACGGTGGTTGACCCCAAAAACTTTGACGAAAAAAGCTTCGTCGACATTCATTCCGATGTTTGCGTCATCCCGCCCAACAGTTTCGCTTTGGCGCGCACAATGGAGTACTTTCGTATTCCTCGCAACGTGCTCACCATTTGTTTGGGCAAAAGCACGTACGCGCGCTGCGGCATCATTGTGAACGTCACCCCCTTTGAGCCCGAATGGGAAGGCTACGTGACGCTTGAATTCAGCAACACCACCCCCTTGCCCGCCAAGATATACGCGGGAGAGGGTTGTGCCCAAGTTTTGTTCTTTGAAAGCGACGAGGTTTGCGAGACCAGCTACAAAGATCGGGGCGGTAAATACCAAGGTCAGGTGGGCGTGACATTGCCCAAGACTTAAAGTGCGACAATAGCGGGTTAATGACCGCCTCTTTTTCAAATCTATCGCTGGCTGAACCGCTGGCACGTGCCGTGGCCGAAATGGGCTACGAATCCATGACCCCCATCCAGGCACAGGCCATTCCTGTGGTCTTGACTGGGAAAGACGTGATGGGCGCTGCGCAAACAGGCACCGGTAAAACCGCTGCCTTCTCCTTGCCGCTGCTCCAGCGTTTGCTCAAGCACGAAAATTCGTCCACGTCGCCCGCACGACACCCTGTGCGCGCCTTGGTGCTCTTGCCCACGCGCGAACTGGCCGATCAGGTGGCGCAGCAAATCAAACTGTATGCCAAGTACACACAAATGCGCAGCGCTGTGGTGTTCGGCGGCATGGACATGAAGCCCCAAACCCTTGAGCTCAAAAAAGGCGTTGAGATTTTGGTGGCCACACCCGGCCGATTGCTCGATCACATTGAAGCCAAAAACGCGGTGCTCAATCAAGTTGAGTACGTGGTGCTGGATGAAGCCGACCGCATGCTCGACATTGGCTTCTTGCCAGACCTGCAACGCATCTTGAGTTTCTTGCCCAAGCAGCGCACCACGCTCTTGTTCTCGGCCACCTTCTCGCCCGAAATCAAACGCTTGGCCAATAGCTACCTGCAGGACCCCATCACCATTGAGGTTGCCCGGCCCAACGAAACTGCATCGACCGTTGAGCAGCGTTTTTATGCCGCACAAGACGAAGACAAACGCCGTGTGGTCAAGGCAGTATTGAATCAGCGCGACATCAAGCAAGCCTTCATTTTTGTGAACAGCAAATTGGGTTGCGGTCGTTTGGCGCGATCACTCGAACGCGAAGGCCTTAAGACTGCGGCCTTGCACGGTGACAAATCGCAAGATGAGCGTTTGAAAGCCCTTGAAGCTTTCAAAAAAGGCGAAGTCGATTTGTTGGTCTGCACCGACGTGGCTGCGCGAGGATTGGACATCAAGGATGTCCCTGCGGTGTTCAACTTTGATGTGCCGTTCAATGCCGAAGATTATGTGCACCGCATTGGTCGGACGGGTCGTGCGGGTGCATCTGGTTTGGCCGTCACCTTGGTGTCGCCGTCTGACATGCGTTTGGTGGCCGACATTGAAAAGCTGATCAAGAACAAGCTGGATGTTGAGGCCTTCCCCTTAGACAGTGAGGGCTCACGAAACCACTTGGGTGATGGCCGTCGCGATGAACGCCGTGCCGAGGGACGGGGTGAGCGACGCGATGAACGCCGCCCAGAACGTGGTTTCGAGCGTCGTCGAGAAGAAGAGGGCGACCGCCGAAGCAGTTTCCGTCCCCCCCAGGTTTCCAGAGATCCGTTTTTTGAGAAGCCCTATGAGGCAGAAGCGTCTTCTTTGGCACAAACTGCCCCTGCCTCTTGGGAAGCCACGGCCAAATCGGTGGCAGCACGCCCCGGGCTGTCTGCCAACATCAAGCCCAAGCGCAAAGTTGCAGCCTTGTTCAAGTCTGGCGGGTAATCTCGTCATGGCACCCCGCCTTTGACCCCACAAAGGTCGGGTGCGGTTTTCCCGACATCAATCCTTGACATTCCCCTGTCAAAATGGGGGGATGAACTTCAAACAACCTGCCATTCTGGCCCTCATTTCTTTCACTTCAACTTGGGGCTGGGCACAGCAAACGCCTCCACCCAATACGCCCATACAAGACATGGGGCGCGTTGAGATCAAAAGCAACCGCGACAACGACACCGAAGAGCGTCGTCAATCGACTGCTGCCAAAATTGTGATCGGCCGCGAGGAGCTCGACAAGCAAGGCGACGGCACATTGGGGGAGGTCCTCAAACGCTTGCCGGGTGTCACCATTCAAGGGGCTCCTGGACGTGGTGGTGCCATTCGCATGCGCGGTTTGGGCGGCGGCTATACCCAAATTTTGATGGACGGTCAGCGAGTTCCCCCCGGCTTTTCAATTGACTCGCTCACGCCCGAGATGATTGAAAAGGTTGAGATCCTGCGCGCACCGACCGCTGAAACAGGTGCACGCGCCATTGCAGGCACCATCAACATCGTGTTGCGTGAAGGTCTACGTGCCAATCCAGATGATTTGAAAGTACGCTTTGGGCCGAATGCCTGCATGGTCTTCGCATCGAGAGCGCCATGCAGAAAGTCTGGGGCAACGACAAAGTCTGAATGCCAATGCACGTTTGATGTGGCGTGGTGATCAAGGCAAGACACTGGTGCTGATGCCTTTCATGGTTTATTCAGAGTTCAACAGTCGGGGCCGTGTTGATTTGTCAGAAGACAAGTCAATTGGCGGCACCCCTCAAGCTGTTGCCTTCGACAGTGCCAACACCACCACCAACAACCGATTTGTCATGACCCGTTTAAATGGTCAGTGGAATCAGCGCTTTTCTGCGGATGCACGTTTTGAATTTAAATTTGGTTTAGGTGAGTCGCATTACAAATCGCAATTCAATCAATTGGCTTTGGGTTCTACGGGCTTGCTCAACACGATGCAAGAGACGCAAAGTTTCAAAGACCTGTCGCAGACTTGGAATGGCAAGTTGACGCAAGTTTTGAGCAATGGCCATCAATTTGTGAGTGGCATTGAATTGGAAGGTGTACGCCGAAGCGAAGATGCCGTGGCTGAAGTTGCAGACGATGCGGGCAACATGCGCGCCCGCACACAGCGCTGGGCTCTCTACACGCAAGAC
Source organism: Betaproteobacteria bacterium (assembly GCA_009928125.1). Taxonomy (GTDB): domain Bacteria; phylum Pseudomonadota; class Gammaproteobacteria; order Burkholderiales; family Burkholderiaceae_C; genus Limnohabitans_A. Next base: position 9,433 of record RFVJ01000010.1, on the reverse strand, counting down.
GAATGGTCAATCAACCCCCATTGGAGCGCACATGCAGGACTGCGCTACGAAAGCATCCTGACCGAAGGCGTGAATGATGAAGGGGAGAAACGCAACAAGAGCGGCGTGCTGACCCCCTTGTTGCATGCGGTTTGGAAGCCAGTGCCTGAAAGTCGTGATCAGGTGCGAATGAGCCTCACGCGCAGCTACAAAACCCCCACCTTGTTCAATTTGGTGGCGCGCACGGCTTTGTCACGCGAGACCAACAGCCCCACTCGGCCAGACCGCATCGGAAACCCGGGCTTAAAGCCCGAACTTGCAACTGGCATTGATGTGGCCATCGAGCGTTACTTGGCCGATGGTGGTGTTTTGAGTGCCAACGTGTTCAGACGCAACATCAACGACTTGATTCGCTACGTCACCAGCGAGCGTTACGACACGGTATGGGCGCCTGGGCAGAGGCGCTTTGTGTCCAGTCCTCAAAACGTGGGCGATGCCATCACGCAGGGCATTGAGTTGGAAGCCAAATTTCGTTTGGACCAGGCCTGGACCCAAGCACTGCCTGTGGACATACGAAGCAACTTGAGTTTCTTTAACTCCCGTGTGTTGGATGTTTTAGGGGGCCATTCCCTTGACCTTGGGTGGCAACCTCAACCTCAACCCCGACTACACCACCCGTCGCACGCAAGAGCAATGGGTTTATCAGGGTTCTAAACGGGTGGTCGATGTGTATGGCCTCTGGAAATTCAATCCAGCCACAGCCTTGCGTGTCACGATCAGCAACTTGACGCCTCGCGATTATTTGACGGGCACCACCTACATCGGCAGTGGCTTCTCTGAAACAGCCAACACCCACACACGCAATTGGCAAAATGTTCAAGTGCGCATGGAAATGAAAATTTAAGCAAGGATTCACATGAGCACCCCAACAGCCGCTTGGTATGACAGCATGTACAACAACCGTGCGCTGGTGCCCGACCATGCGGCGCACTTTGCGAATTGGGCTCAGACCTCAGCCGAGGCGCGGGCCTCGCTTCAATGCACCCTGGACATTGCGTATGGCGATGGCCCCAATGAAACACTCGACATCTTTCCAGCCAAGCAGGCTCACGCACCTGTCGTGGTGTTCATTCATGGGGGCTATTGGCGCAGCCTTGACAAAGCCGATCACTCGTTTGTCGCGCCGCCATTGCACGCCATGGGCGCTTGCGTGGTGGTGGTGAACTATGCGCTGTGCCCAGGCACGCCAGAGGCGCCGGTCACCATTCCCGACATTGCACTTCAAATGGTCAAAGCCTTGGCTTGGACTTGGCGCAACATTGCCCACTTCGGTGGCAATCCCCAAGACGTTGTGGTGGCAGGTCATTCTGCAGGGGGACATTTAGCGGCCATGCTGCTCGGCTGTGATTGGCGGCAAGTGGACCCTGACATCCCTGAACATTGGATTCAAAAAGCCTTGTCTATTTCAGGTTTGTACGACCTGACACCTTTGCGTCAAACGCCTTTTTTACAAGAGTCTTTGAAGCTCACACCTCAACATGCCCGAATGGCCAGTCCAGCGTTGTGGCCACGACCCAAGAAAGGCGTTTTGTACACGGTAGCGGGCGGCGACGAAAGTGCTGAGTTTTTGCGACACAACCGTTTGATCCATCAAACTTGGGGTCCCAAAACTGTGCCGATCTGTGAAGATTTGGCCGGCTTGAATCACTTCAGCATCGTGACGGATCTCACAAAAAAAGGCACTCGACTGAGTGCCTTGATGCAGCAATTGCTTCAGGCCTGAGTGCAATGCACGGGGCCTGAAGACAACAGGCTTCATTCGGGTTCGATTTTGGCGTCACGCACCACTTTGCCCCAACGTGGCGCTTCGGCTTTGATCAAAGCCGCGAATTGCTCGGGGGTGCCACCGCCCATTTCATTGCCCTGGCTCAAGATTTTGTCTTTCACTTCGGGGTCTTGCAGGGCTTTGTTCAAAGTGGCATTGAGCAACTTGACCAAGTCGGCGGGTAGACCCTTAGGGCCAACCAAACCTTGCCAGTTTTGCACTTCCACTTCCGCATAGCCTTGCTCTGCCATGGTGGGCAGGTCGGGTAACAAGGGCGAACGGTTTTTACTGGTAATGGCCAGCGCGCGCAGACGACCGCCTTTGATGGCAGGCATGGCAGAGTACATTTGTTCAAACATCATGTTGACCTGGCCACCCATCAAGTCGGTGGCACCAGCAGAGCCACTCTTGTAGGGCGCGTGAATCATGTCAACGCCGGCAGCGTGTTCGAGCAATGCGCCGCTGAGGTGGTGCGAACCACCAATGCCGCCAGAGGCATAGCTGAGCTTGCCGGGATTGGCTTTGGCAGCTGCCACGATGTCCTTGACAGATTTGTAAGGCGAGTCGTTGCGCACCATCAAAATCAAGGGACCCTTTTCAATCAAGCCAATGGGCACGATGTCATTGAAAGGATCGAAGTTGAGTTTTTTGAATAAAGCATGGTTGACTGCCAAAGGCGCGAAATTGCCCATGCCAATGGTGTAACCATCAGGCCTGCCTCGGGCTATGGCTTCTGTACCAATGTTGCCACCCGCACCCGCTTTGTTTTCGATGATGATGCTCTGACCCAAGATGGCGCTCATGACTTTGGCCACTTGACGCGAACGAGAGTCGGCATTGCCACCCGCAGCGTAGGGGCAAATCCAAGTGATGGGTTTGCTGGGGTATTTGTCTTGGGCTTGGGCCAAGGCTGGAAGCAACGCAGCACTGCCAGCTGCTTGCAGGAGTTCACGACGTTTCATGAATAACACCTATGGTTGTGAAGAAGATAAGAATCTGAATTGTGCCTTGATTGGCCACAGATTCAACTAGGTGTTCTCCTGAATGAAAAAGGGGCCTAAGCCCCTTTGAAAAATGGGACATTGCAGTCCCCATTTTGGCATTTACATCAACAGATGTTCGCCGGCGTTATCGCCACCCAAGATCACGTAATTGACCTTGCGTATGTCCATCAATTTGGTGCCCCCCGCATAGCTGATGGAACTTTGAGTGTCTTGTTCCATTTCAATCAAGGTGTTGGCCAGCTTGCCCTTGATGGGCTCCAAAATGCGCTTGCCTTCGACGTGCTTGTACTCGCCTTTGTTGAAGTCGGAGGCCGAGCCGTAGTACTCTTTGTACAACTTGCCGTCCACTTCCACGGTGGCACCAGGGGACTCCTCGTGGCCGGCCAGCATCGAGCCAATCATGATCATGGTGGCGCCGAAGCGAATGCTCTTCGCAATGTCACCGTGCTCACGAATACCGCCGTCGGCAATGATGGGCTTGGTGGCTACGCGCGCACACCATTTGAGGGCAGACAACTGCCAGCCGCCAGTACCAAAACCTGTTTTGAGTTTGGTGATGCAAACCTTGCCCGGGCCAATGCCCACTTTGGTGGCGTCTGCGCCCCAGTTTTCCAAATCGATGATGGCTTCGGGTGTGCCCACGTTGCCTGCAATGATGAAAGACTTGGGTAACTTTTCCTTCAGTGTGTGAATCATTTTTTTCACACTGTCTGCGTGACCATGTGCAATGTCGATGGTGATGTACTCGGGCGTGAGGCCCTCGGCCACCAGTTGGTTCACAGTGTCGTAATCAGGTGTTTTGACGCCCAAAGAAATGGACGCAAAAAGCCCTTTGGCATGCATGTCGCGGACAAATTTGACATTGTCCAAGTCGAAGCGGTGCATGACATAGAAGTAACCGTTTTGCGCCATCCATGCGCAAATCTCTTCGTTCACCACCGTCTTCATGTTGGCCGGTACCACCGGCAGACGGAATTTGCGGCCACCCAGCTCGACGCCGGCGTCGCACTCTGAACGGCTTTCCACGCGGCATTTGCGGGGAAGCAACAAGATGTTGTCGTAATCAAAAATTTCCATTTAACCAAGCTCCAAAAGGATCGTTGAAAGAACGAGTGAGCGCTTGGCTTGGCCGGTTTTGCATGCCGATTTTGGGCAAAAAAAACCGGGCGCAAGAATCTTGGGCCCGGTGGCTGATTCTACCCGTTTTGTTTTGCTTTTTGCCAACAAGGCTTCAGGAGTTTCTACAATTGGGGGATGTATGACCCAACGCCCCTGCTAGACAACCTCAACCCCGAGCAATTGCGGGCCGTGACCTTACCCCCTGAGTCGGCCCTGATCCTGGCGGGCGCTGGTTCTGGCAAAACCCGGGTTTTGACCACCCGAATTGCTTGGCTATTGCAGACCTCCCAAGTGGGTTCGGGCGGTATTCTGGCGGTGACCTTTACCAACAAGGCCGCCAAAGAGATGATGCTTCGGCTGCAGGCCATGTTGCCCGTCAATGTGCGGGGCATGTGGATCGGTACCTTCCACGGCCTGTGCAACCGTTTTTTACGGGCGCATTGCAAAATGGCCCATTTGCCCCAAACCTTCCAAATTTTGGACACGCAAGACCAGTTGTCTGCCATCAAGCGATTGTGCAAACAGCATGGCGTGGACGATGAACGTTTTCCGCCCAAGCAATTGCAGTGGTTCATCGCAGGTTGCAAAGAAGATGGGTTGCGTCCGAAAGACGTGGATGTGCGGGACGATGAAACCCGACGCAAAGTCGAGATTTACCAACTCTACGAAGACCAATGCCAGCGCGAAGGGGTGGTTGATTTTGGTGAGTTGATGCTGCGATCCTACGAATTGCTGCGAGACAATGAAGTCATTCGCATGCATTACAGGGCGCGCTTCAAACACGTCCTGATCGATGAGTTTCAAGACACCAACAAGTTGCAATACGCTTGGATCAAAATGATTGCAGGCTTGCCAACCGAGCATGGCAACGCGGTTTTGGCGGTGGGTGACGATGATCAAAGCATTTACGCATTTCGAGGCGCACGCGTTGGCAACATGGCCGATTTTGTCCGTGAATTTGGTGTTCAGCATCAAATCAAGTTGGAACAAAACTACCGCAGTTACAGCAACATTCTGGATTCGGCCAATGCGCTGATTGGCAACAACAAAAATCGCTTGGGTAAAAACCTGCGCACCGATCAAGGTGCCGGCGAGCCTGTGCGCGTGTACGAGTCCACCAGCGATTTTGCCGAGGCACAGTGGTTGGTCGATGAGATCAGGCAACTGGTCAAAGGCGATGGCTTCACACGCAAAGAAGTGGCGGTTTTGTACCGCAGCAATGCGCAAAGTCGGGTGATGGAAACGGCCTTGTTCAATGCGGGCGTGCCCTACAAGGTTTATGGCGGTCTGCGTTTTTTTGAACGCGCTGAAATCAAGCACGCCTTGGCCTACTTGCGCATTTTGGAAAATCCCAACGACGACACCAGCTTCTTGCGCATTGTGAATTTCCCACCGCGTGGCATTGGTGCGCGCAGTGTGGAGCGGGCAAAGCGGGCGCCAAGCTGGCCAGTTTTGTGGCCATGATCGATGTGATGCGTGAGCAAACGCCTGGCATGACCTTGCGAGAGATCATCGAATTGGTGCTCGACAAAACAGGCTTGGTTGAGCATTACAAGACTGAAAAAGAAGGCGCAGATCGTGTTGAAAACTTGGAAGAGTTGGTCAATGCCGCTGAGAGTTTTGTGACGCAAGAAGGCTTTGGCCGTGATGCCGAAGCCACTGCGCAAGACATGGCACCCAACGCGGAAGACGGCGAGGTGATGTCGCCTCTGGCAGCCTTCTTAACCCATGCCGCTCTGGAGGCGGGGGACAATCAGGCGCAAGCCGGCGAAGATGCCATTCAACTCATGACGGTTCACGCCAGCAAGGGCCTGGAGTTTGATGCGGTGTTCATCAGCGGTTTGGAAGAGGGTTTGTTTCCACACGAAAATTCCATGAACGATTACGACGGCTTAGAGGAAGAGCGAAGGCTGATGTACGTGGCCATCACACGTGCTCGCAAACGCTTGTACCTGAGCCATTCGCAAACGCGCATGCTGCATGGCCAAACGCGCTACAACCTGAAAAGCCGTTTTTTGGATGAGCTGCCAGAAGAGTGTTTGAAATGGATCACGCCCAAGAATCCAGGCTTTGCGACAGGTTTAGGGGGTGGATGGGCCTCGCCTGCCCAGGCCTTTCAAGCCAAACCCGCATGGGGCCAAAGCAGTTTGGGATCGGCAGAGACTTACAAAAGTCCCCCTGTGCCTGTGCAAAAATCAGAGCCTTCGCATGGCATCAAAGCCAACATGAAAGTGTTTCACACCAAATTTGGTGAAGGCAAGGTCTTGGCCGTGGAAGGTGCTGGCACGGATGCACGTGCCCAAGTGAATTTTCCCCGGCACGGGGTCAAGTGGCTGGCCTTGTCGGTGGCCAAGTTGACGCCTGTTGAATGAACAGAATTTGAGGAAGAAAGCAATATGAAAATTGAAAAAGACACCGTCGTGACCTTGAAATACAAAGTGTCCGATGCACAAGGTAAATTGTTAGAAGCTGCTGAAGAGCCCATGGCTTATTTGCATGGCGGCTACGAAAACACCTTGCCCAAAATTGAAGAGGCTTTGGAGGGCCAAGCAAAGGGCTACCAAACCACCCTGGTCTTGTCGGCCGCCGACGCGTTCGGTGAGCGCGACGAAAGCCTGTTGCAAACCATGCCCAAAAAAGATTTTCCCCCCGGTGTGAAAGTGGGCGGTCAACTGCGCGGGCGGACGGCGGATGGCCGTGAAGCCATTTTCAACGTCGTCAAAATCAAAGGTGACACGGTCATGCTCGATGGCAACCACCCTTGGGCTGGCCAAACGCTTCGATTCCAATTGAACGTGATGGATGTGCGCGCGGCCATTCAAGAAGAGATTGAACACCGCCACGTTCATGGTGCGCATGGACACCACCATTGATCCAATGAATGCCATGAAAAAAGCCTGCAGCAGCAGGCTTTTTTTTAGGCTTGTGTTTCGCTGCCGGGTGATGGCAGGTCAAAGCAATCTTTGACACTGAAATAAACCGATGTGAAAAACATGGCGGCCATCAGCAAAGCGCCAGGCATTAAAACGGCGCCCGATGCATCGTTGCCGCCTAAGGCGCTGCTCACCATCAAGATCAGCGTTGCACCTGCGATGAAAACCCCCAGCCAAGCCAGCAGGTAAACGGCAAAGGCGCCCAAGTTGCGCCAGCAAGCAACAGCACTGAAGAACATGCTTTTAACTGGCGGGATGCCGTGCCAATGCACCAGGGCGGGGGCGTGCCAGAACATCATGGACAAGGGGATATAGAGCACGGTGGCCAACCACATGGCCATTTGAAAATCAGAGGCATTGACGACTTCGGGTGTGATGGGCGAATTGGCCAAATAGACCTTGGCAAAGCCACCGCCGTCGATCATGGCCGAAATCAGCATCACTGCTAAAAAGCTGCCTGCATAAAGCAAGCCCAACGTGAGCATGGCTTTGAGACGTTGTTGACCGGCGCGAAAGGCGATCATGAGCACCATGGGCATGGGAAATTTGCCAGTGGCCGCTTGCTCGGTGGCCACCATCAGGCCCAAGGTGGCTGCCGGCAGAATGACCAAGGCAACGGCAGCGCCAATGACTGGCATCATGGACAGCACAGACACCCAGGCCATGAACAAAAAGAACAAGCCGGTGAAGGCCAAGGGCTGGCGCCAAAAAGTGCGAATGCCCTGTTTGACCCAAGCCAAGCCTTGTTTGGCTGGAACGATGTGAAGCTTCATGCCCAGAGCTTAAGTGGTGAAGCCAAACGCGCACGCAATACCCGTTCGAAATGGGTGGGATCATGTGGTTTGAGCATGGCGGCATCGCGTGGCAAATGGAAATCCCAGAGGCGCGAAATCCAAAAACGCAAAGCACCTGCGCGAAGCATGGCGGGAAGCAATTGTCGCTCAGCAGCACGCAATGGACGGACCGCTTGGTAGGCATTCAACATGGCCAGTGTGCGCTCTGCGTGATGCTCGCCGGTGGGCAAGTCGATGCACCAATCGTTCAAGCACACCGACAAATCAAACAACCAAGTGTCCACGCCCGCAAAATAGAAATCAAAAAACCCTGTGAGCTTCTCGCCGTCAAACATCACGTTGTCGCGAAACAAATCGGCATGAACCGGGCCCTTGGGCAAAGCTTGGTATGCCGCGCTTTGCGCGATGTGGTTTTGGTAGGCCAGCTCGCTTTGCAACAAGCCAGCTTGCGCCTCGTCCAAATACGGCAAGACCACTGGCACGGTTTCATTCCACCAAGTCAAACCTCGCAGGTTGGGTTGGCTGCGGTTGTAATCTTCGCCTGCCAAGTGCATGCGGGCCAGCATCTCGCCTACGGCAGCGCAATGAATGGCTTCGGGCGCCAACTGACTTTTGCCTTCCAAGCGATTGACCACTGCTGCGGGTTTGTCGCAAACGGTATGCAAAATGTCACCATCGCGGTTGGCTGCAGGATTGGGCACAGGGATGCCTTTTTCGGCTAAATGTTTCATCAGAAACAAATAAAACGGCAGCTGCGCGTGGTTCAGGCGCTCGAAGAGCGTGAGCACGTAGTCACCCAGGTCGGTGGTGGCGAAGTAATTGGTGTTTTCAATGCCGCCCTCGATGCCCCTTAACTCGGTCAGTGCGCCAAGTCCCAGTTGGGACATGAGCTCAGCGGCTTGTTCTTCAGTAACGGGCGTAAAAACAGCCATGGCTTATGGGTGGGTCAAAAGGGTGAAACAGGGGCCCGAGGGCATTGCGAAACGCATGCTCAGATTGTAGGGGCTGTTGACCCCAAATTTGACCCCAAAGGCCTCGGCAAAACCCACCGAGGAGAGGCACAATCGGGGCATGAGCGACAAGAAAACCCTGCTGTTGGTCGATGGCTCCAGCTATCTGTACCGTGCCTTCCATGCCATGCCCGATTTGCGTGCAGTTCCGGGCGACCCTGCCAGTCCTGCCACCGGCGCCATTCGCGGCATGATCAACATGATGGAGCGTTTGCGCAAAGACATTCCTGCCGAGTATGCGGCGTGTGTGTTCGATGCCAAGGGCCCCACCTTTCGCGACGAGATTTACCCCGAGTACAAACAAAACCGCAGCCCCATGCCCGACGATTTGCGCTCGCAAATTGAACCCATCCATGAATTGGTTCGCTTGATGGGTTGGAAAGTGTTAGACGTACCGGGCGTAGAAGCGGACGATGTGATCGGCACCTTGGCAGCGGTAGGTTCATCGCATGGCATTGAAGTGATTGTGTCCAGCGGTGACAAAGACTTGGCCCAGTTGGTCAATGAGCACATCACCATCATCGACACCATGAACGGCAAGCGCCGTGACTTGGCCGGTGTGCAAGAAGAGTTTGGTGTCCCTGCAAGTCTGATGTTGGACTACCAAATTTTGGTGGGCGATACCGTGGACAACGTTCCAGGTGTGCAAAAGGTGGGTCCTAAAACGGCGGCCAAGCTGCTGCTTGAATATGGGTCTTTGGACAACTTGATGGCGCATGCCGATGAGGTCAAGGGCGTGGTGGGTGAGAACCTGCGCAAAGCGGTTGAT
>RFVJ01000090.1 GCA_009928125.1 Betaproteobacteria bacterium | reverse complement strand
AGCAATTTGCGTTTGTGCTGTGCGTTATCGGCCCAGAACAAAACCTGCTTGATATTGCTGTGCTTTTCTTGAGGTGAATCGATTTGGATTTTCTGAACAGAAGAACCACCATCGTGCATCACGCGCATGGCCAATTGTTGAATGCGCGGTGCAAACGTGGCGCTGAACATCATGGTTTGCTGGCGCTGGCTGGTGAGTTGGTTGATATCAGCCAAGTCGTCAGAGAAGCCCAGGTCCAACATGCGGTCGGCTTCGTCAACCACCAAGAATTTGACTTTGTCGAGTTTGATTTGCATGGAGCGTTGCAAGTCGAGCAAACGACCTGGCGTGGCCACCACCAAATTGGCATTTTGCAACTTGGCAATTTGCAATTGGTAAGGCATACCGCCCACAATATTAGCGACGCGCAGGCCGCGGCAATGCTTCACCAGATCGATGGCGTCGTGTGCAACTTGCTGCGCCAATTCGCGAGTGGGGCAGACGATCAATGCACCAGGAGAGGGTGCTTTGAAATTGCGTGCGTTGGTGGGGTCTTTGCGCTTGGGGCGCTTGGGGGCTGGCTCGCCTTTGGCGGCGGCGTCGGCACAGGCTTTGGCAAATGCAGCGCGATCGGCTTCTTCTTCGGCGGCCAACTCTTGCAACAGGGTGTGCAACACGGGCAACAAGAAAGCGGCAGTTTTGCCTGAGCCTGTTTGGCTGGACACCATCAGGTCAATGTATTTGTGGGCTTCGCCCAAGGTTTCTTTGGGGAGTGCCAAAGGAATGGCTTTGAGCTGCACAGAAGTGGGTTGTGTGTAGCCCAGGTCGGCAACAGCTTGAACCAGTTCAGGGGCCAAGCCCAACAGCACGAAACCATTGGGTTGCTCGGGTGTGATTTCAGTTTCGGTGGTTTCGTTCACATCGGCAGCATCAAGCGCCAAAGTTTCAGTCACGAAAGTTTCGTTCGTAGAGGATTGCGCAGACGACAAGTCGTCCTGCACTTCAAAAGCGTCAGTCATATATTTTTTCTCGCACGGAGCGGTGGCGCCGTTCATGGTTAAAAAACATCAACCATCAAACGGAGCTCGGTGCTGTTTGAAGAGAGTGGGCATGACGTGTTGTCATGGCGCCATCTTTTCCAGTCGAGTGACTCTTATCAGTGAGTCAAAGGCATGAAGGTGATGCACAAGGGCTGCGGCACAAAGCCTGTTTGCAGCTCAGCCGCGAATTATGGCACAGTTTTTAAGTTTGTGCGGGTTTTCCCTGAATTGATTGGCATCACACTCAAAGCTTGATGAAATGTGCTCTGTAATGAGCCAATTCTTCGATGGATTCGTGGACGTCGGCCAAAGCTGTGTGCTTCTGTTGTTTCTTGAAACTGTTGAAAACTTCGGGTTTCCAGCGTTTGGACAGTTCTTTCAAAGTGCTCACATCCAAATTACGGTAATGCAAATAGGCTTCCAACTTGGGCATGAACTTGACCAAAAATCGACGGTCTTGGCTGATGGTGTTGCCGCAAAGAGGCGATGCATTTTTTGACACGTACTTTTTGATGAATGCCAAGATCTGTTCTTCTGCATCTTGCTCCGTCGTGGTGGAACTTTTGACTTTGTCTATCAGGCCGCTTCGGCCATGCGTGCCTTTGTTCCAAGCATCCATTTTGTTGAGCAGTTCCTCGCTTTGATGAATGACGCAGACGGGACCCTCAACGCGTGGGGTCAGGTTGGGGCCGGTGACAACGACAGCAATCTCTAGCAGCCGTTCTTTTTCAGGGTCTAGCCCGGTCATTTCACAATCAATCCATACCAAGTTGTCATCCGACTTGGTAAGCGGTGTGACATGACTTTCTGCAGGTTGAGGGTCGGGTGTAAGGCTTGTCATTTCAAAATATGGCTTTTCGTGAAGGTTCTGATTGTCGCTGATGTCAGCTGATCTACACTTCGGTCTATGAACCCGACTCTGACCCTGACTTATGTATTGGTAGGCGCGTTGCTGACCCATGTTGTATTGAAACTTTGGTTGAACGCCAGACAAGTGCGCCACGTGGCCAGTCATCGCAATGACGTTCCCAGCGCATTTGCCAGTCAAATTTCATTGTCTGACCATCAGAAGGCGGCTGACTACACCTTGGCCAAGGCCAAAGTGTCTCAAGTTGATATTTTGATGGATGCTGCAGTCTTGGTCGCTTGGACGCTGTTGGGCGGCTTAAGCGCCTTGAACGCTCTGGTTTTGGAGTTCATGACGCCTGGCCTGTGGCAACAAGTGGTCTTGGTCTTGTGCTTTACCCTGATCGGTGGTTTGCTTGACTTGCCACTGTCCTTGTATCAAACATTTGTGGTGGAGCAAAGGTTTGGCTTTAACAAAATGACCTGGTCTTTATGGCTCAGTGACACAGCAAAAGGTTTGCTGCTTGGGTTGGTGCTTGGTGTGCCACTCATCGCATTGGTTTTGTGGTTGATGCACGCTGGAGGGGTTTATTGGTGGCTCTGGACTTGGTGTGCCTTGGTTTTTTGGCAATTGTTTGTCATGGCCATTGCGCCGAATGTGATCATGCCCTTGTTCAACAAGTTCACGCCCCTTGAAGATGATGTCTTGAAGGCCCGTGTGAATGGCCTGATGCAGCGTGCAGGTTTCACTGCCAAAGGTTTTTTCGTCATGGATGGCAGCAAGCGGTCAGCGCATTCCAATGCTTTCTTCACTGGCTTTGGCGCCAGCAAACGTGTGGTGTTTTTTGACACCTTGCTCAAGCAACTTTCGCCTGCTGAAATGGAGGCTGTGTTGGCGCATGAGTTGGGGCATTTCAAACACCGCCACATTTTGAAAATGATGGTGACCAGTTTTGCCACGACCCTGTTGGGACTGGCTGTTTTAGGTTTTGCATCGCAGCAAGTTTGGTTTTACACCGGATTGGGCGTCATGCCCAATTTGAATTCGGGCAATGAGGCTGTGGCCTTGTTGCTTTTCATGCTGGTGGTCCCCGTCTTCACATTTTTGCTGGCACCTTTGTCTTCTTGGCGTTCCAGGGCGCAGGAGTACGAAGCGGATGCTTATGCTGTTTCACAAACACCTGCGGCTGATTTGAAATCAGCCTTGCTCAAACTCTATCAAGACAACGCCTCCACACTCACGCCAGACCCCCTTTATGTGACGTTTTATTACTCACATCCGCCGGCCAGTTTGCGATTGGCCCGCATGCAAGATGCGTAAACTCAACCAACGCACACACACCAAAACCAAGGCGGCACAAGCCTTGGCGGCATCCACACAAGATGCACTCAGCATGGGCTTGGTCGTTGCAACACATGGTCGTCATTGTGTTGTTGAATTGGACGATGGCGCTCGCATCATTTGCCATCCACGAGGTAAAAAAAGCCAGGCAGTTGTGGGAGATCGTGTCAGGTGGCAAGCCGCTGCAGATGAAGGCACGATTGAAAGTGTCGTGGAACGAAAGAACCTGTTCTATCGCAAGGACGAAGTTCGAACCAAATCCTTTGCGGCGAACCTTGATCAGGTCTTGATCTTGTTGGGAGCAGAGCCTGAATTTTCTGAAACGCAATTGTCAAGAGCTTTGATCGCTGCCGAGGCTGAACACATCAAACCCCTGATTGTTTTGAATAAAAGTGATTTGGAAGATGCTTTCACGCCAGCATGGCAGAAGCTGACGGCTTACCGACAAATGGGCTATACCGTCCTGCCTTTGCAATTGAAGACACCCAACGAAACCAATGACACATTGCGGTCATTGCAAGCAGAAATGACGGGCAAAACAACCTTGATCTTGGGCCCTTCTGGCGCTGGAAAAAGTACCTTGGTGAATGCCTTGGTTCCCAATGCACGCGCATTAACCGGCGAGATTTCACAAGCATTGAACTCTGGCAAGCACACCACCACCAGCACCTCGCTCTACTGGATGGGAGACAGAGCAGCAAGCTTGCAAGAAGAAAACGTTGGAACCGCCATCATTGATTCGCCGGGTTTTCAAGAATTTGGCTTGCAGCACATTCCTCAAAACCAACTGGCGTCATGCATGCCGGATTTGAAACCATTTATTTCGAGTTGTAAGTTTTACAACTGCACCCATTTGCATGAACCAGGTTGCGGTATTTTGGCTGCATTGCAAAAGGATGAGTCTGTGACGCTTCAGCCAACCGAGGTGAGTACCCGACGTCACCGCATTTACGCCCAATTGTTTGATGAACTGGGTCAGCAGCGATGGTGATGGTTGAGGAAAATTAGCCTAGCAAATTGGCCAAAGACAACAGGGCGACCAACACCAACCACATGATCACGGTACGCCAGACCAACCCGACAACCTGTGCAAAATGTGAAAGTTCTGGTGGGCGGCCGGGTGTGCTGCTGCTCCCGGGTGAATCGGGTTGCAATGCTGCGCCCCCCAATTGAACATTGATCGCACCCGATGTGGCTGCCAAAATGACGCCATCATTGTCATCTGGAAACTTTTCTGCATGGTGACGCCATCCGTCCATGGCGTCCTCAAAACTGCCCATGATGGCAAAGCCCATGGCTGTCGCTCTGGCAGGGAGCCAATCGATGGCATGCCAAGCCTCATGGGAGACGGCCTTCAATGCCTCACTGATCAAGTGGGTTTGTGTGGGATGATCCGTGATGGATTCTTGCGATAAATTGGCGGCTGCTTCGCTGTAGCGTTTTGCAAATTCAGAAATACGGTAGACCACTGCGCCCACCGGCCCCAAACCAATGACGGAAAGCAATGCGTAGCTGAAGAATACGCCAAAGACGTGACGGTGTGCAGACAAAACTGAGTGTTCAATGACATGCCGCACAATTTCATTGCGCGGCAATTCATTGACTTCAACTTGTTGCCATTCAGCCAATAATTTGCGTGCAAGAGGTTCGTCGCCATCGTTTAACGCATCACGAATGCCAGTGAAATGGTGACTGAATTGTCTGAATCCCAAGGTGACATAAAGCAATGCGACGTTCCAGACGATGGCAAAAAACCATCCTAGGAAAAACGCCAACAACCAGTGGATGAGGATGGCCAAGCCAGCAGGCGCACCGATCATCAAACCCCAAGCCAGCCAAGCTTGCGAACGTGTACCACCATCAACATGGGAGGAGATCCAATCAGCCCACTTCCGCAACCATTGGTGCAAAAAGTGGTCAGGGCTCATCGGCCTTGCTTGCTCAATGACGAGCGCTAAGAAAATCGAAAAAAAGCTCATAACAACATCATAAAGAATTCGCTGCCAACAAGAAGCGATACAAGTTGCGGATCATGCCTGCCGTCGCGCCCCAGATGAACCGCTCCGTATGGGGTTGTAAGGGCGAGGCACCTGGTTCGTTGTAAGGCATGGAATACCACTGTCGAGACACGCCGTCACGTTCCCATTCATGCAAGCGGTGGTTGGCAGGATTCATGAGAAACGCCAAGGGCACTTCAAAAACAGCCTCGACTTCAAAAGCATTGGGCGTGACTTTGTGAAGGGGGGAGACCAGTCCCACCACGGGTGTGATGTGAAATGCTGTTCCAGTGATGTATTCAGGCAAGGTGCCCAATACCTCGACAAATTGAGGCGCCAAACCTACTTCTTCCTCGGCTTCTCGGAGTGCGGCGGCCTCTACAGAAGCATCTTCCACATCGACTTTGCCACCAGGAAATGCAATTTGACCAGCATGCGATGACAGGTGCACAGTGCGCTGTGTCAAGAGGATGTGTGGCTCAGAACCTTGCTCGCCTCTGAGCACGATGGGAATGAGAACTGCAGCTGCTTTGGCCAAACGATGTCCCAGTTTGGGCTCACGTTTAACTTCGGGTGACCACTCAGGTGGATTTTTGAAAACTGCTTTCAAGCGATCGGCTGCCAAGTGTTCTTGAGACAAGGCAGGCCATTCGCCCGATGGGCTGGTCCATGGAATGTCTCTAGGGTCAAATCCCAATGCGCTTTTCATAAGGGGCAGGTCAATCAGGTGGCGTGAATTTCAAAATGGTTTTTGATAACTGGGGCAGTTGATCTCGATGCGCTTGGGGGTCTCACCGATGTGATCGCGTTGCAATGCGGTGAGGCACCCACCCCAAACGCAGCCCGTGTCTAAGGCCCAAATGTCCTGTCGCTGAACTGCGCCCAAGGTTGACCAGTGGCCAAAGGCGATGGTTGTGGTGGCGGTTTGGCGCTGGGGAACTTCAAACCATGGCATGTAGCCCGGAGGTGCCTTGGCGGCGTTCTCTTTGGTTTCAAACTCCATGGCACCCGTGGGTGAGCAAAACCGCAGGCGCGTGAATGCATTCAATGCACAGCGCCAGCGCGACATGCCTTGGAGCTGGGGCTGCCATTGGGCAGGCTCGTTGCCGTACATGTTCATGAAAAATACATCAGCCTCGTCGCTTTGCAGCATGTTTTCCAGTTCTCTGGCCAAAGACAGTGTTTCATTCAAAGTCCATTGTGGCAAAACGCCTGCGTGAACCATCAAAACATCTTCTTGGTAAATGGCAATCGACTGGTGCTTTAGCCAATGCAGCAAAATGTGCTTGTCTGGCGCTTGAAGTATGTCTTGAAGGGTGTCGGACGCACCAGGTGCTCGCGCACCCACCGAAAGGGCCAGCAAATGCAAATCATGGTTGCCCAAAACGCACTGAACGCTTGAGCCCAAACTGTAGAGTCGGCGCAATACTGCCAAAGAGCTGGGACCGCGGTTGACCATGTCACCCAAGACATACAGCCGATCGCGGCTGGCAGAAAAACCCACTTGGTCAAGCATTTGACCCAGAGGTTCATCGCAACCTTGAATATCGCCCACCCAATAAACTGACATTGACTTCCAAAATCAAGCTGAATGCCACATTGTCGATCTATTTTTTGAAGAATTGACCTTTGAAAGAAGAAGTGTGTTTCTTTCAAGTTCGGGCCTTGGCA
Organism: Betaproteobacteria bacterium; assembly: GCA_009928125.1. Taxonomy (GTDB): domain Bacteria; phylum Pseudomonadota; class Gammaproteobacteria; order Burkholderiales; family Burkholderiaceae_C; genus Limnohabitans_A. The sequence goes on along the minus strand of RFVJ01000090.1, from coordinate 1,941 downwards.
CAATCTGGGGATGGATTTTTTACTGATTGCACTGTTAACCCTCATCAACGGGCTATTTGCCATGTCCGAGTTGGCCTTGGCATCTAGCCGCAAGGCCCGACTGGCGGCCATGGAAGAGGCGGGGGATAAAGGAGCCGCCACGGCGCTCAAACTTCTTGAAAACCCAACCCAATTTCTGTCGACCGTGCAGGTGGGTATCACCTCCATTGGCGTCCTGAATGGCATTGTGGGCGAGGCGGCTTTCAGTGGCGGTGTTGCTGTCTGGCTGGTTGGTCTGGGTATGACAGAACCCGCAGCTGCCATCACGGCCACGGCCCTGGTGGTGACAGTTATCACGTTCACCACCATCATCTTTGGTGAATTGGTCCCCAAACGCATTGGCCAGTTATACCCAGAGCCAGTGGCCAGGTTGGTTGCCCGACCCATGGCGGGGCTGGCTGTGATCGCCAAGCCGTTTGTAGCCTTGCTCTCACTGACCACCCATACCGTCCTGAAAATGCTGCAAATTGACACGCAAGGAAACCGCGCGGTGACTGAAGAGGAAATCACGGCCAGCCTGGAGGAGGGTGTTGATGCTGGCTTGATTGAGGCCCATGAGCATCAAATGGTTCGAAATGTATTTCACCTCGACGACCGGCCCCTCACTTCTTTGATGGTGCCCCGTTTGGACATTGAATGGTTTGACGCCAATCTGACCGTGGCCCAGTGTTTGGCGAAAGTTGGACTACAAGATGGGGTGCAGGGGCACTCTTGGTATCCCGTCTGTAAAAGCAGTTTGGACAATGTATGGGGAGTTGTCAGTTTGGCTCGATTGGTTTCAATCGATTCTCAACATGACGTTGTTGAAAAATATGCCATTAACCCCGCGTGATTTATTGGAGGCCATTACCGGGGAATTGCAACCTTTGCAGGTGACCGACGCTTGGGCTACTGCGCAAGAAGATGGCTCTTGGTTATTGGATGGCTTGATGCCCATCAATGAGTTGAAGTCCAGATTGGAAATCAAGCAAATTAATGGGGAGGAACGAGGTTTATTTAATACTTTGGGGGGATTTATATTGGCCGAATTGGGTTATTTACCTAAGGTCGGTGATACTTTGATGGCTGAAGATTGGCAATTTACGGTTGTTTTGCTGGATGGCAAACGAATAGATAAAGTAATTGCAAAGCATAATATAAAATGACTAAATACTTATAAACGCAATAATCATTTTATTGATAAACTAAAATATAATTTAATATTATTTATCCTTGAGCTTTCAATATATTGGAAAACTAAATGTCCACCACATACAAAGAATTGATTAAACAACGCGATGCCTTAGAGCAAGCCATTGCAAAAGCGCGTGAACATGAGTTGTCTGAAGCTGTTCGTCAAGTTCGCCATCTGGTTTCTGAATTTGAATTGACAGTTCAAGACGTATTTCCCTCTGGTCGTGGAGTTACCAAGCTAAAAAGTAACACGGGATCGAAGGTTGCCCCCAAATATCGCGATCCAGTTTCAGGTCAAACTTGGACAGGGCGTGGCAAGGCGCCTAAATGGATTGATGGCAAAGAGCGTTCTCCCTACTTGATCGATTAATTCACAGCCATTGAAATGTCGAGGGCCACTTTGGGTGGCCTTTTTCTTGACGCCTTGCTTGTAGAATCAAACGAACTTTTCAAGAACTATTAATTTTGATGACTCAATCGCCTCCAAGGCATATCGGCATCATCATGGATGGTAATCGACGCTGGGCCAAAAAGCGTTTTTTACCAACTGCAATGGGCCATGCAACTGGGGCAAAAAAAGTCCGTGAGATTGTCGAGGCTTGTATCAAGGCAGACATTCCGCACCTCAGCCTTTTTGCATTCAGTACCGAAAATTGGCGTCGCCCGCAAGATGAAATTTCAGTATTGATGGGCTTGTTTGCCACCTATTTGCAAAAAGAAGTGGATGAA
>RFVJ01000089.1 GCA_009928125.1 Betaproteobacteria bacterium | reverse complement strand
AGCCGCTGGCTGGACACCCGCGTGAGTTCTGTCAGGTGCGCCAAGCTGGGCGACTCTTGCGCAGCTTCCATGAGGGTGATCGCTTGATTGAATTTGACCATGTTGTCATTATGCGAGAACCCCGCTGATCTGCGGGAAATCTTCCTATTCTGGCCTTGCCCAGCAGTTAAAATGGCGCGTTCACTTGCGCCTTGTGCGCTTGTCCTTTTGAATCCACTTTAAGACAGGATTATCGGGCGATTGTTTGCAGCCAAAGCAAAGACAAACCCGTGGCACCATGGCGATCCATTTTCTGACCCAAATATTCGGCAGTCGCAATGACCGCTTGATCAAGCAATACCGCAAAACTGTGGCGTTGATCAATGGCCTAGAAGCCCAATTTGAAGCACTGAGCGACGAGCAGCTGCGCGCCCAGACCGATGCGTTTCGTGCACGCGTAGCGCAAGGTGAAACGCTGGATGCCATCTTGCCTGAAGCGTTTGCGGTGGTCCGCGAAGGCTCCAAGCGCGTCATGAAGATGCGTCACTTTGATGTGCAAATGATCGGCGGCATCGCCTTGCACAAGGGCAAGATTTCAGAAATGCGCACCGGCGAGGGCAAGACTTTGACGGCCACCTTGGCGGTGTACCTCAACGCCTTGGCCAACAAAGGTGTGCATGTGGTCACGGTCAACGATTACTTGGCCAGTCGCGATGCACAGTGGATGGGCAAGCTCTACAACTTCTTGGGCATGAGTGTGGGCATCAATTTGCCTCAATTGTCGCGTGAAGAAAAACAAGCGGCCTACAACGCCGACATCACTTACGGCACCAACAACGAATTTGGTTTTGACTACCTGCGCGACAACATGGTTTACGAGGCCAAAGACCGTGTGCAGCGCGGCCTGAATTACGCCATCGTTGACGAGGTCGATTCCATCTTGATCGATGAGGCACGCACACCACTCATCATCAGCGGACAAGCCGACGGTTGACGAAAAATCTCACCAAGTATTTTTGACCGAGCAAGGCCATGAAAACGCCGAGCGCATTTTGGCCAGTGCGGGTCTGATCCCTGAGGGTGCGAGCCTTTACGACCCCGCCAACATTGCGCTCATGCACCACCTCACGGCGGCTTTGCGCGCCAATCACATCTATCACCGCGATCAGCACTATGTGGTGCAAGACGGTGAGATTGTGATTGTGGATGAGTTCACCGGTCGCCTCATGACAGGTCGTCGTTGGAGCGATGGCTTGCACCAAGCCGTGGAAGCCAAAGAAGGTGTGGCCATTCAGGCTGAAAACCAAACGATGGCCTCCATCACCTTCCAAAACTATTTCCGCTTGTACGGCAAGTTAGGCGGCATGACGGGTACGGCCGACACGGAAGCCTACGAGTTCCAAGAAATTTACGGTTTGGAAACGGTGGTCATCCCACCCAACCGCGTCAGTCGACGCGAAGATCAACTGGACCGCGTTTACAAATCAGCGCCCGAAAAATACAACGCGGCCATTGCTGACATCCGTGAATGTTTCGAGCGAGGTCAACCAGTCTTGGTGGGCACCACGTCCATTGAAAACTCAGAACTCATTTCTGAGATGCTCACCAAAGCCAAGTTGCCTCACCAAGTGCTCAATGCCAAGCAACACGCCCGCGAGGCCGACATTGTGGCTCAAGCGGGTCGCCCGGGCATGATCACCATTGCCACCAACATGGCAGGCCGCGGTACCGACATTGTGCTGGGCGGCAACATCGAGAAAGTCATCCAAGAAGTTGAGGCCGATGAGGGTTTGAACGCCCAAGCGCGCCAAGAAAAAATCGAAGCCTTGCGTGCTGAATGGTTGACCGTTCACGAGCAAGTCAAATCGCTGGGCGGTTTGCGCATCATTGCCACTGAGCGTCACGAGTCACGCCGCATTGACAACCAGTTGCGCGGACGCTCCGGCCGTCAAGGTGATCCAGGTTCTTCACGCTTCTACCTGAGCTTGGACGATCCTTTGATGCGCATTTTTGCGGGCGACCGGGTGCGCGCCATCATGGACCGTTTGAAAATGCCAGAAGGCGAGGCCATCGAAGCAGGCATGGTGACGCGCAGCATTGAAAGCGCGCAGCGCAAAGTGGAAGCGCGCAACTTTGACATGCGCAAACAATTGTTGGAATACGACGACGTTTCCAACGACCAGCGCAAGGTGATTTACCAACAGCGCAATGACATTCTGGACGCCACCGAAATGGACGCGCAAATCACTGCTTTGCGCGAAGGCAGTTTCACCGACTTGGTTCGCCAGTATGTGCCCGAAGAAACAGTGGAAGAGCAGTGGGACTTGGCCGGACTGGAGCGTGTGCTGAAAGACGATTGGCAAATTGAGTTGCCATTGCGTGAGACCGTGGCAGCGGCCACGGCCATCACCGACGATGAAATCTTGGAGATGGTTTTGACCGCCGCCAACAACGCATTCAAAGTCAAGTTGGATGCTGTAGGCGTTGAAAACTTTGTACCCTTCGAGCGCGTGGTCTTGCTGCAAAGCATTGACACCCATTGGCGCGAGCATCTCAGCGCTTTGGACTATTTGCGCCAAGGCATTCACTTGCGTGGTTATGCCCAAAAACAACCCAAGCAAGAATACAAGCGCGAAGCGTTTGAGTTGTTTGGCCAGTTGCTCGACTCTGTGAAAAACGAAGTGACGCGCGTTCTCATGAATGTGCGCATTGAGTCCAGTCAGCAAATTGAAGAAGCGGCGCAGGTGTTGGAAGAGCGTGCAGAAAACATCAACAACGTCACCTACACAGCACCCGATGAGCAAGGTGCACCGCAGACGCAATCTGAATTTCAAAGTACCCTGATGGCGCCCGTCGGCCGCAATGACCCCTGCCCTTGCGGCAGCGGCAAAAAATACAAGCACTGCCACGGTAAATTGGCATAAGAGGTGTCTATGACTGTGAACCTGCAAGCCCCCAATCCCGCCAACATCTTGGCAGTCCCCGGCGTGCGTCTGGGCATTGCTCAAGCGGGTGTTCGCAAAGTGGGCCGTAAAGACCTGACCGTGATTCTGTTGGACGAAGGCAGCGCTGTGGCTGGCGTGTTCACACAAAACAGATACTGCGCAGCGCCTGTCCAAGTTTGCCGCGAGCACTTGAAACAAGTGACGTCGGCTGTTGGCACGCAAATTCGCGCGTTGGTCATCAACACCGGCAATGCGAATGCGGGCACTGGCGCCAAAGGTTTGGCCGACGCACGCGCTACAGCAGATGCCTTGGCAGGTTTGCTCAAACTCCAGCCGCAACAGGTCTTGCCGTTTTCCACAGGCGTGATCATGGAAAACTTGCCCGTTGACCGCATTGTGGCGGGCATGCCTGCAGCATTGGCCGACGCACAAGCGGCGCATTGGGCCCAAGCTGCTGAAGGCATCATGACCACCGACACGGTGCCCAAGGCTTTCAGTCAGCAAGTGGTCTTGTCGGGCCAAACCGTCACCATCACTGGCATCAGCAAAGGTGCTGGCATGATTCGCCCCAACATGGCCACCATGCTGGGTTTCTTGGCCACCGATGCCAACATCGATCCAGCGCTGTTGCCAGCCTTGGCCACCGATTTGGCCAATGCATCTTTCAACCGCATCACCATCGATGGCGATACCTCCACCAATGACTCGTTCATGGTGATGGCCACCCGCAAAGCCACGCATGCCGTGATCAGCGATTGGCATTCAGCCGACGGCCAAACTTTGCGCGATGCCTTGTTGTCGGTGGCACAACATTTGGCGCATGCCATTGTGCGCGACGGCGAAGGCGCAACCAAGTTCATCACCATTCGGGTGGAAGGCGGCAAAACTTCTGAAGAGTGCCGTTTGGCGGCTTACGCCATTGCCCATTCACCCTTGGTCAAAACGGCATTCTTCGCCAGTGACCCCAACCTCGGACGCATCTTGGCGGCCGTGGGCTATGCGGGCATTCACGATCTGGATCAAGATTTGATTGGCTTGCATTTGAACGACGTGTGCGTGGTGAAAAACGGCGGACGCAACCCCGACTACCAAGAGGCCGATGGCCAACGTGTCATGAAGCAAAGTGAAATCACCATACGCGTCCATTTGGGCCGCGGCAACGCTGTCGACACCGTCTGGACATGCGACCTCAGCCACGACTATGTGTCCATCAACGCAGATTACCGCTCATGAGCAACACCATTGAAAAGCTCTTAGAGCGTGCCGTGCTCATGTTGGAGCGATTGGAGCGCGTCTTGCCGCAAGCTCTCAGTCAGCCCGACTGGAACGAAGCCGTTGCTTGGCGTTATCGCAAACGAGCGTCGGGCCACGGTGTGTTGGAAGGTGTGCGCCATGTGTCCGATATGCAGCTGAATGACCTGCAAGAAATTGATGGCCAAAAAGAAAAATTGCAACAGAACACTTTGCAATTTGTGCAAGGCTTGCCTGCCAACAATGTGCTGCTGACCGGTTCGCGCGGCACGGGTAAATCTTCACTGATCAAAGCCTGTTTGAACGCCTATGCAGCGCAAGGTTTGCGTCTCATTGAAGTTGACAAAGACGACCTGACCGATTTGCCCGACATCGTGGATGTCGTAGCCGGCCGTCCTGAAAAGTTCATCATCTTTTGCGACGATTTGAGTTTTGAAGATGGCGAAGGCGGTTACAAAGCTTTGAAATCCATTTTGGATGGCTCCGTGGCGGCCGCTACGCCCAATGTGTTGATTTACGCCACCAGCAACCGCCGTCATTTGTTGCCCGAACACATGAAGGACAACCTCACCTACACCCATACCGAGGACGGTGAAGTGCACCCAGGTGAAGTGATCGAAGAAAAAATTTCTTTGTCTGAGCGATTTGGTTTGTGGATCAGCTTCTATCCTTTCTCGCAAGACGAGTACCTCACCATCGTGGCGCAGTGGCTCAAATCGCTGGGTGCCACAGAGGCGATGATTCAAGCCTCAGGCCCTGAGGCCTTGGTCTGGGCTCTTGAGCGTGGTTCTCGCAGCGGTCGTGTGGCGTATCAGTTTGCGCGCGACTACATGGGCCGCTTGGGTTCATCGCAAACGCCCAGCCTTCATCGCAGTTTGTGAGCAACACCTTGACCGACAGCGTCAAGCCTTTGTTGGTGGCCGATGGCCACGTGCAACGCCAAGGCGGTGCAGACCGCGCCATCGTCGAAGTGGCCGTGGGCATTCTGATCAATGCGCAAGATCAGTTTTTGCTCACCTCGCGCCCGCCAGGCAAAGTCTATGAGGGCTACTGGGAATTTCCAGGTGGCAAATTGGAGGCGGGTGAAAGCGTAGCGCAAGCCTTGAGACGCGAGTTGCGCGAGGAGTTGGGACTGCACATTGGTTGCAAAGTGCATCAGTGGCAGGGCGAGCTTGAAATGCGTGAAGGTCAGAACTTTGCCTGGCAGGCTTTGCCTGTGCAAGTGAAGCCCGTGTTGCCTGGCACGGTGCCGGTGTTGGCTTGGCTGGCCGAAGAGCGTGGCTTTGAGGGTGCCACGCATTCAAGCTGATTCACTGCAGCTTGGGATCGCCAAAATTTTCTTGATCGGGCGGTGTGTCTTCGGGGACACGAAAGCTTTCATTGGCCCATGCACCCAAATCAATGCCTTTACAACGCTCGCTGCAAAACGGCCGATGAATGTTTTGTGGGCTGAACAAACTGGGACCGCCGCAAGTGGGGCAGGGAACTTGACGTGGCTTGGACAAGGGCTCGCTCATCGGTGTCTCAGGGAAGGGGCAGGGGCCACTTGCGGTGATCAGGCGCAGAGGGTCATTTCGAAGGGGGTGTCTTCTTTGCTGGCCAGCAACTTGCCGTCTTCTTGTTGTTGCATGAGGCGAATGACCACCAGCAAACGGTTGCAGCTGATCTCGGGTGTGAGGTTCAGGCTGTCGTCCATGCGCAGTCGCAGCAATTGAAAGTTGCGGCCTTGCGGTAAATTTTGTTGCAGTTGACCGCCCGTGGCCATGACCTTTTGGGTACTGCCCGATTCACGCAACATTTTCAGCATCAGTTGAATGGAGGTGGCCAAAGGTGAGAAGTGTTGTGACCAAGCATACAAATTGGCTTGGCGAGCTGCCGGTGTGTGGTGTTGCCATGCATGGTAGGCGGGCAGGTCAAACTCACAGGTGCCGCCCGGAATGGCCGTGCGGCTTCGAATGCTGTTGAGGAATTCACTTTCGCTGAGCGCGCTGCCCATCTTGCCAACCATGCTGTTGAGGGCTTCAAAGCGCTGATCGAGTTGCTCGACGATGAGGTCGAGGGCTTGTTCGGAAATAGAGGGGTTGCCTCGGTAAGCATTGAGCTGTTGCTTGTGACGCTCAATGTCTTTGAGTATTTCAGACTTGAGTTCAGAGCGTGAAGCCACCTCCATGATTTCAAACAGGGTGGTCAGCGCGTAATGGTGGTCCAGAGCCTCGGTGCGTTGGCAGAGCTTGTTGAATCGCGCGAACAAATGTTGCAGGCGCAAGTAAGTGCAAGATCATAGCCCGAAGCGGGCCAGCATGTCATGCACGGCCGTCTGGAGTTGGTCTAAATCAAGCCCATCGTTGTAGATGACGACATCGGCATGGGCCAGTCGTTGTGCGCGGCTGGCTTGTTGCGCCATGATGGCTTCAATCTCTGGCCGTGCCAATGAATTGCGGGCCATCACGCGCTGTATTTGGGTTTCGGTTTGGCAATCGACCACACAGACCCAGTCCACTTGGCGTCGCCAGCGCTCACCGGACTCGACCAGCAAAGGCACATCGAACACCAGGCAATGCTTGCCAGCCTCCATGGCGGCTTGGGTTTGGGCTTGCAAAGCTTGCGCAACCAAAGGATGGATGATGGCTTCGAGCTGGCGCTTGGTGGGGGGGTTGGAGAAAACCAGAGCTCGCATGGCGTCTCGGTTCATGGCGCCGTCTGGGGTGATGAGGGTTTCGCCAAATTCAGCCAAGATGGCGGGGATGGCCAGACCGCCTGCCTGCGTCAGTGTGCGAGAGATGGCATCGGCGTCCATCACAGCCGCGCCAGCTTGTGCCAAGAAGGCGGCCACAGTGCTTTTGCCGCTGCCAATGCCGCCGGTGAGGCCCAGTCGAACAGGCTGACGCGTCAAAGGCTCACACTCCCATGGAAATTCCTAAAAAGAAACATGCGAATCCAGACAGGGCTAAAAAGGGTCCAAATGCAAAGTGCCCATTGTCACCCAGTTGCCCCCTCATTTTTTGGATGACCCCAAAAATCAGTCCAGAAACCGAAGCCATCAAGAGCAAGGGCAACAAGCTCCAAACACCTACCCAGGCCCCCAACGCCGCCAACAGTTTGAGGTCGCCTTGGCCCATGCCTTCTTTGCCCCGCCACGTTGCAAAAATCCAGCTCACTGCCCACAAAATGCTGTAACCCAGAACGGCACCCGACAGGGCCTGAATGAGGGGTATGGGGGTCAGGGACATGGCACTGCCAATGAGGCCAACCCACAAGAGCGCTTGCGTGATGACGTCGGGCAGCAAAAAGGTTTCTGCATCGATCCAAGCGAGTGCCAGCAGGGCTGCCGTGAAAAAGCAAGCCATCAGGGCTTGCAGCGTCCAACCAAATTGAAACAAGCACAAGGTGAACAACAGACTGGTGGTGATCTCTATGAAGGGATAGCGCCAAGCAATGCGGCCTTTGCAATGACGACAGCGAGCGAAGGAGCTGAGATAAGACAACACAGGGATGAGTTCGTACCAATGCAAGCGGTGCTCACAAAGCGGGCAATGAGAGGGGGGTGTACTGAGACCCAAGCGAGGTTCTGCGCTTGACGTTGTGGACACGTCTGAGCTGTGGTCTGAGGCCATGTCGGCCCGCAAAATCATGAGTGGCAATCGGTGAATGAGCACATTCACAAAGCTGCCGATGATGAGCCCCAGTAAGGCAAACACCAGCACTTGCATGGGGCTCACCTGCTCAAATTGCGGCAACACCCAGCCCATGGCGCCGGGCGGTACCCGTAAAGGAGGCCATTGTGAAATGGGCATCAAAAGACTTGTCCTAAATTGAAAATGGGCAAATACAAAGCCACCATCATGCCGCCAATGAGCCCCCCCAGCAAAACCATGAGCAAGGGTTCTAACAAAGTGGTGAGTTGGGCAATGTGTTGGTTCAAATCGGCCATCAAAAGTTGCGCGGCTTTTTCTAGCATGAGCGCCAGAGAGCCTGTTTCTTCTCCGATGGCACACATTTGGATCAGCACAGATGGAAACAGTTTTGATTTTGACATGGCAAGGTTCAAACCGCTACCTTCTTGAATATGCTGCATCAATTGTGAAGTGTGCGTTTGAAGTTGAACCGATCCCGATGCGTCTGCAGCCGGTTGCAGCGCTTCGGAGATGGGAATGCCGGCTTCTAACAACGCCGAAAGCGTCAAGGCCCATTGGGCTGCGCGATGGCTTTGCATGAGTGAACCCATGAGCGGCATAGCGCAAGTGACCGATTCCCAAGCCAAGCGCATGCGCAGCGATTGGCGGTGCGCGCGGTGCAAGCAAATGGCGGTGCAGCCAAGCAAAGCCAAGCCAGCCAGCCCCCATTGCGAGAGCCAGCGGCTGATATGAATCAAATGCTGTGTCGCATTGGGCAATGCAGCACCCATGCTCTGAAACACCGCTTCAAACAATGGGACCACCCAAATCAAGATGACCGACAAAACGCCGCAGGCTACCAGCAGAATGCAGGCAGGGTAAATCAGCGCATGTTGAACTTTGGCCTTCAATTGCGCATGCGCCTCTAAGGTGTTGGCCAAGCGCACCAAGAGCGTGTCCAGAATGCCTGCTGACTCTCCGGCTTGGAGAATGCTGCAATACAAACTGTTGAAAGTGTGAGGGTGTTTTT
>RFVJ01000088.1 GCA_009928125.1 Betaproteobacteria bacterium | reverse complement strand
GACCGACTCGGCTTTGCGAACGGGCGCAGGGAATTTGCGCAAGTCTTCGTCTTTGGCTTCGAGTGTGGGTACTTTGAGGTTGGGCTTTTGCGCCACCAATTTGGTGACGAACTCGGTTTCGCTGGGCAGCTCATCGCCGGTGATTCGGTCTAAGAGCTCGCCTTTGAACCAAACACTCAAGCTGAAGTTTTGGGGCGGGACACCTTGCCGGCGAATGGTGAAGACGTAGTCCCAGCGGTCTTCGTGGAACACGCTGGACACCAAGGGGGTGCCCAAAACTTCTCGCACTTGTAAACGGGACATGCCCGGCTTGAGAAAGTCTTTTTGCTCTTTGGAAACAAAGTTGCCTTGAACCACCTCAGGGATGTACAAAACTGCGTCGGCGGCCACATTCAAACGCGGTGCGCTGCAGGCGCTGAGAAATCCCACCAGCAGGGGCATGACAAGCCCCCAAGTCAAGGGTGAGCGCAGATGAAGATGAATTTGTTTGTTCATGGATGCTTGGCAGGCCATATGATCGGGTCATTGTAGCGGTAGCATCTGGCTCTGGCACATTTGTCCAGGCCAATTCCTTCTCACTTTCAATTGCAACTGAAAAGACATGGACGAACTCAAAAGTACAGGCTTGAAAGCCACCGTGCCCCGTCAGAAAATTTTGGAAATCTTCCAAAACGCCGAGGATGTGTACAAGCAGTTGCTCAAAGACAATGCCGACATTGGCTTGGCCACCGTCTACCGCGTCCTGACGCAGTTTGAACAAGCGGGCCTGCTCAGCCGCAACCACTTTGAAAGTGGCAAAGCGGTTTATGAGTTGAACGAAGGTCAGCACCACGACCACATGGTCTGCCTAGATTGCGGCAAAGTGGAAGAGTTTTACGACGCCGAAATTGAAAAGCGCCAGCACGATGTGGCCTTGGCCAAAGGCTTTGTGATTGCCGACCATGCCCTGAGCCTGTACGCCCATTGCAAGCGCAACCCCTGCCCCCATCGGGAACGGGGCTAGCACGCCCAGGCCTTAGCCCATGGCCGCGCGTTGCCGCGCCATGAAATCTTGGTAGGTGTCGATGCCGCGCATTTGCAAGATGGTGTTGCGCACCGCCGCCTCCACCAACACCGCAATGTTGCGACCCGCCACCACCTGAATCACCACCTTGCGCACAGGAATGCCCAGCACATCTTGGGTGAGTGGTTCGGTGGGAATGCGCTCGTAATCACGCTCAAAGTTTTCGCGGCGAACCAAGTGCACAATCAGTTTCAAGCGCATTTTTCGGCGCACAGCGGTTTCGCCAAAAATACCGCGAATGTCCAGCAGGCCAATGCCACGGACTTCCAACAGGTTTTGCAGCAACTCTGGGCATCGGGCTTCAATCGTGGTTTGATTGATGCGGAACAGGTCAACCGCGTCATCGGCCACCAAACCATTGCCACGCGAAATCAATTCCAAGCCCAACTCGCTTTTGCCCAAGCCTGACTCGCCGGTGATCAGCACACCCAGACCCAAGATGTCCATGAAAACGCCGTGCATGGTGGTTCGGTCGGCAAAGTGTTTGGACAAATAAGCCCGCAGCACGTCGATCACAAAGGCCGAGGACTCGGGTGTGGCAAACATCGGAATTTGGGCTCGTTCGCAAACACGGTACAAAGCATCAGGCGCCGTTTGCCCATCGGCCAGCACCAACACCGGGGGCTCGAGGGTCACAATGCGCGACACACGGCGTACGCAATCTTCTTCGGTGCCACGCGTCAAGTAGGCCACTTCACGCTCACCCAAAATTTGCACGCGGTAAGGATGGATGTAATTCAAATAGCCCACCAGGTCGGCACCCGAGCGGGCAGCACGGACCGCCACCTCATCAAAGCGGCGTTCGGAGGCACCCAAACCTGCCAGCCACTGCCACTTGAGTTTGCCTCGGTGGTCTTCAAACAGCGCATCAGCGCTGACAGCGGTAGGCTTCATCGCAACCTCGTCTCGTTAGGAACTGTAGGGGCGCCTCAGCTGGCAGGAGACCAGCGGGCTATGAGGCTGTGCAAGGCATCTGCGCTGGGGCTGCCTAACAGAGCATCGCGCAAACTGCCATTGCTCAGCAGCTCGGCAATTTCAGACAAAATTTCCAAATGCTTTTGGGTGGCCGCTTCGGGCACCAACAAAAAGATCAACAGCGTCACAGGCTGCTCATCGGGCGCGTCAAAGCCAATGGACTGCGCCAGCTGAAACACAGCGGCCATGGGGGATTTAAGGCCCTTGATGCGGCCATGCGGGATGGCCACCCCATGGCCAAGGCCAGTTGAGCCCAAGCGCTCCCGTGCAAACAAACTGTCGGTGACCAACGCTCGCGAGAGCCCGTGCAAATTCTCGAACAACAAACCCGCCTCTTCAAAAGCACGTTTCTTGCTGGTGGCATCCACGCCAACCAGCACTTGTTCAACAGGGAGGATGGCTGCAAGTCTGTTCATATCGAGGGCGGATTATGCACCCTTGGCAAGGGCCTGACGAAAAAAAACCGCACCGATTGCGGTGCGGCAGTGTCCTGTCAAAGGAAATGGCCAAAAATGTCACATCATGCGCTTGGGCGCGCTGTGATGATGGTCGGTGATGCGGTCTTTGTGCTTCATCACTTGGCGGTCTAATTTGTCGACCAGTTCATCGACTGCGGCATACAGGTCTTCATGGGCACTTTCGGCAAACAAATCGTTGCCTTTCACGTGAATATTGCATTCAGCACGCTGGCGTTTTTCCTTTTCCTTTTGCTTTTCAACAGTGAGCAAGACTTTGACATCAACCACTTGGTCAAAATGTCGCGTGATGCGGTCCAATTTACCCGTCACATAAGTTCGCAAGGCGGGTGTCACTTCAAGATGATGACCGCTGATCGTGAGATTCATAAATAGCCTCCTGCTGCTCTCTTGGTTGAACAACCACCACCCTTCAAAAGGGGGTGGGGTCAAGCCACTATGCGCCCCACTTTTGAGAAAAGCAAGCCAGCGGGGCTAAGCCCTCTAACTTGGTCGGGAGTTCGGTTTTTCAGCCAAAAAGCTGATAGATTCCCATCTTGAAGCCAGACCCTATGGCGCCGTGGTCCCATGCAGGCGCAGTCTAGAGGAGAGCACAAAGCTCAAGACACTGGCACTCCCCCCTACCAAAGCCGCTGCCCAGTAATGGGTCAAGTGACCATTGCCGTCTCGGCCCAAAATCAGGCCTCCCACCAGGGCTGCGCTGCCCATGGCCAAGGATTGCACCGCGGAGTTCAGGGTCATGAAACTGCCACGCCTTTGCGGATCGGCAGATGCACCGATCAGGGCCATGCCTGGAATCATGCGGCCGCTCATCACGATGAACAAGATGGACGAGACCACCAAAACGCCCGCGGTGGGCAGTTCGGCAGACAGCGTCATGCCCAACAAGGGCAAAGGCATCAGCAAAGCCAAGCGGCGAAAGGCATAGGCCTTGCCCGCCCGATCCGACCAATGGCCGATCCAGCGTGCCGTGACCAAGGTGCTGATGCCCCCACACAGGTAAACATAGGGAATTTGGTCTGCTTGAAAGCCTGCATTGGCCTGCAAGTACAAGGTGATGTAAGGGATGACAGCAAAACCCGCAAACACCATGCTGGCTGACATGGCAAAGGCGCGCAAGTGGTTGGGATCAACCAGCACGGCGCGCAAATTGGCCAAGATCAAGCGCAAGGCGTTGCCATCGGCGTGTGTTTGCAAATGGCCTTTGAGACTGGGCAAAATTTGGCTGGCCACTGTGGCCACAAGGGCGACCATGATGGCGATGGCCACAAAGGGCGCATGCCAATTGAAATGCGACACCAAAAACAAAGCCAAAGGTACACCCGCCACCGTGGCCACTGAGAATGATGTCATGACCACGCCCATGGCCCGGCCGCGTCGTTCAAAAGGAATCACTTCGGCCACAATGGTTTGCGACAAGGCCATCAACACACCGCCAAAGAAGCCGGCAGCCACTCGGGCTGCCATCAGCCAGCCGAAGGACGGGGCCAGGCTGCACGCCAAGGCGGCAAGGCCAAACAAGGGGTAGAAGGTCAACATCATCCGCTTGCGGCCCAAGCGGTCGATGTAGGTGGACGCCAAGAAGCCGGACAAGCCCGCCGAAAAGGTATAGGCCGACACCAAGAAGCCAAATTGACCTGCCGAAATACCAAACAACTGCGTCAATTGAGGCCCCAGTGGCATCATGATCATGAAATCGAGCACGCTGGTGAACTGAATGCTGGCCAAAGTCAGCAAAAGCCAGCGCTCTCGTTGGGGCGTCAAAAGTGTCGTCATCTATGGTGTTCCTGAATCTCTGACTCTATCATTGGCCCATGCACTTGGATGATTTGACACGCAATGCCCCTTTGAATGGGGCGCCCCGCAGCAGTCCTCAAAAATCAACGCGCGGTTTGGTGCTCATGGGCGGCGGCGCTCGAACAGCCTATCAAGCAGGCGCCTTGCAGGCCTTGGCCCAATTGTTGGCTGCTGCGCACAAGCCAGCTTCTGCTGCCTCGGCCGTGACGGTGGGCGCAGCAAGTTTTCCCTTTCAAATTTTGGTTGGCACCTCTGCCGGTGCATTGAATGCCACCTACCTGGCCAGTCGCGCTGAAGACGGCCTGGACGCCTTGAATGGTTTGGGTGCGTTTTGGCATGGCCTGCATTCACACTTGGTGTACCACCTGCCCGACACGCCATTGGCCAAGTTCAGCCGATGGGCCACCGCCTTGGGCGTTTCCTTGTCAGTGCGGGAGCATGGCGCTGCGCTAGACAGCATGCCCCTGGTGGACACCCTGCACCGACGCATTGCGCTGAACAACATTGCACAAGCTCTGGACAGTGGCCATTTGAAAGCCTTGGCCGTGACGGCCTCCAGTTACACCACAGGTGTGCACTGGACTTTTTGCCAGACCCAAGCGCAAATAGACCCTGCAGCTTGGAGCCGGCCGGGTCGCCGCGCTGAGCTGCAAGACATCACCATTGAACACCTGATGGCGTCCAGCGCCATTCCCTTTTTGTTTCCGGCCACACCCCTTTGGGTCGATGGCAACATGGAATACTTTGGCGATGGCTCGATGCGACAAAGCTCGCCTTTGTCGCCTGCAGTCCACTTGGGCGCCAACAAAATTTTGGCCATTGGGGTTGGGCAACCCCAACGCGGTCGCCTAGGTCAAGCCCTTGAAGGCAGCAGCGCCAGTCGGCGCCCTAGCCTCGGCAACATTGCAGGGCATGCCATGGCCAGCGTCTTCAACGACACCTTGCTGGCCGACGTGGAGCAAGTCCAACGCGTGAACCAAAGCATCCAGCAACTCAAGCACCATTTAAGCGACCATCACAGTCCCGCCCTGGCGCAATCTTTGCCATTTCATGAAGTCGAGGTGCTGGCTTTGCAACCGAGCGCTTCTTTGGATGCCTTGGCACAGGCCCATGTGCACGAACTGCCTCGCCCTGTGCGCCGCGTCTTGGAAGGCTTGGGCGCCTTGAAAGGCGCTGGCGCCTCGCTGTCCAGTTACTTGCTGTTTGAACCTGGCTTCTTGCGAGCTTTGATGGCTTTGGGTGAGCAAGATGTGATGCAGCGAAAAGAAGAGCTTCTGGCTTTTTTTGCCGACTAAATCAAGATCAGGCTGTCATTGCCGGCGATGCGGTGCCATAATCGCACCCATCATCATTTTGGAGTTTGCTCCGTGGAAAGCCACCCTAGTTGGTAGCTTTCGAATGAAAGGGTCTCTTTGCTGCAACCCGCGCCTCTCCAGCGCCCTGCAGCCCTGCCAGTCGTTCGAAAGCTGCTTCATCACACCGCCGCCTTATCGAACACCTGGCCCCCGTTTTTGTCGGGGCTGAAGGAGATCTGCCATGCTCAATATTTTCACACTGGCCAACGGCCGTCTCGTCCAAGAAGAGATTGAATCCTTGGAAGAGCTGTCCAAGTTCCAACCAATTTGGGTGGACTTGGAGTCACCCACCGTTGAAGAAAAACGCTGGATCAAACAATACTACGGCCTGTCCATTCCAGAAGATGCGATGGACGAGGACATTGAGGAATCTGCACGTTTTTACGAAGAAGACAACGGCGAGTTGCACATTCGCTCAGACTTTTTGATTGCCGATGAAGACGAGCCTCGCACCGTGCGTTGTGCGTTCATCTTGAACCAGCACAATGCCGACCTGCGCAGCCGCGGCGTTTTGTTTTCCATTCACGACGAAGACGTGCCCGTGTTTCGCTTGCTGCGATTGCGCGCGCGCCGCGCACCGGGCTTGTTGGAAGACGCGAAAGAAGTTTTGTTGAAGTTGTTTGACGCCGACGCAGAGTATTCCGCCGACACCTTGGAAAACATTTACGACAAATTGGAAATTGCGGGCAAGCTGGTGCTGTCGGGCGACGTGACCGACGCCATGGCCGGCGAGGTGCTGGGCGCCATTGCGCGTCAAGAAGATTTGAACGGCCGCATTCGCCGCAACGTGATGGACACTCGCCGTGCGGTGAGCTTCATGATGCGAAGCAAGATGCTGAATGCCGAACAGTTTGAAGAAGCCCGGCAAATTTTGCGCGACATCGACTCGCTCGATTCGCACACCGAGTTCTTGTTTGAAAAAATCAACTTCTTGATGGACGCCACCGTGGGTTTCATCAACATCAACCAGAACAAGATCATCAAGATCTTCTCGGTGGCCAGCGTGGCCTTGCTGCCGCCCACGCTCATCGCCAGTTTGTACGGCATGAACTTTCAGTACATGCCCGAGTTGTCACAAACATGGGGCTATCCGTATGCGCTGTGCCTGATGGTGGCCAGTGCGGTGGTGCCGATGTGGTATTTCCGCAGACGCGGCTGGTTGAAGTAAACGCATCAGATTTGCCGCCACAAGGCGGCGAATCATGCTGTGGGCATTCGCTTTAAAAATGCCGACACAATGGCCGCGCTGTTGGGGCTGGCAACTGTCTTGACGAACTGGACAAAGTCGGTGTGGGCATCGTCATCTGCACGGTCAGACAAGGTTCGCACCACCGCCAACGGAATGCCATACGCATGGCAAACCTGCGCCAATGCGGCGCCCTCCATTTCAACGGCCAAAGCATCAGGAATGCGAGATTGCAGTCCTTGGCTTTCAGAGGCACTCGACACAAATTGATCGCCACTGATGATGAGGCCCGCATGCACTTGGGCGTGGGGCAAAGCCTGGGCTGCACTTTCAATCAAGCACCGCGTCATGACATCGTCTGTCTGAAATCTTGCGCGTCCCAACAAGGGCACTTCGTAAGGTGGAAACAAAGGCGACGCATTCATGTCGTGTTGCAACAATTCTTGACCCACCACCACGTCGCCCACTTTGACATGCGGTGCCAATCCCCCCGCCACACCGGTGAACAACATTCTGTGAACTTGGAATTTTTCAATCAGCACGGTGGCCGTGATGGCCGCAGCCACTTTGCCAATGCCAGACAAGACCGCCACCACCGCATGGCCGTTCAAATGGCCTCGCCAAAATTGACGCCCTGCCACCGTTTCGCAACTTGCATCTGGCATGAGGGCCAGCACGGCCGACAACTCTTCCTGCATGGCCCCGATCAGGGCCATGCGCGGCACAAGGTCATTTGGGGGCATCGCGCAGCTCGCGTCGCAGAATTTTGCCAACTGCTGTTTTGGGCAGCTCGGTTTTGAACTCAATCACCTTAGGCTGTTTGTAGCCGGTCATGTTGGCGCGGCAATAGGTGCGCACTTGGTCTTCGGTGAGCTTGGGGTCTTTTTTGACGATGACCAATTTGACGGCTTCACCCGTCTTCTCGTCGGGCACACCTACCGCAGCACATTCGAGCACGCCAGGACACAAGGACACGGTTTCTTCCACATCGTTGGGGTAGACGTTGAAGCCACTGACCAAAATCATGTCTTTCTTGCGGTCCACAATTTTGAAAAATCCTTTGGCATCGCGATTGTTTGCTGGTGGTGGGGTTGCAACTGGCCGAAGGGCTGGTCTCTGACAAGCCATAACCTTCGCAAATGGGGCAACCCGTTTTCTCAAGCCACAGCGCAGCCACAGCGCTGGTGACGGCCATACCGCCGCCCACCGAGACCTTCAAATTGGACCAATTCACTTTGCCAAAGTCAGGGTGATGGGCCAGTCCGTTGAACAAGGTGTTGACTGCCGGGAAACTGTGGAAGGTGTGCTTTGACAATTCTTTCAACACCGCAGGCAAATCACGGGGGTTGGGAATCAAAATGTTTTTACCACCCGTGCGCAAGCCCAGCATCATGTTCACTGTAAAAGCAAAGATGTGATACAGCGGCAAGGCGCACACCGAGGTGGGCTGCTCGTGGGCAGGCACACGCTTCATGACGGGATCGTTCCAAGCCTCTGATTGCAACAAGTTGGCGATCACGTTGCGATGCAACAGCACGGCGCCTTTGGAGACACCCGTGGTGCCGCCGGTGTATTGCAACACGGCGATGTCATCGCTCTTGACCACCGGCTGGACAAAAGCGACGTCCTTGCCACGACGCACGGCTTCATTGAATTTGATGGCCCCCGGTAAATCAAAGCTGGGCACCAAGTTCTTGACATTGCGAACCACAAAGTTCACCAAGGCGCCTCGCGGCCAGCTGAGCATGTCGCCCATGGCGCACAGCACCACATGTTTGACCTGCGTGTCTGCCAAGCATTTCTGCAAGGTGATGGCAAAGTTTTCAATGATGACGATGGCAAAGACTGGAAATAGGCGGCCAGTGCTTGGCTTGTGACATCGGTCTTCAAATAACTGATGTCTTGCCCCATGTAACTGTAGGCAGTGCGGTTGGCATATTTGGCAAAGCTGTCTGCCATCAAGCCCACCAATGAATCGTACTGAGAGGCGTCAATGTC
>RFVJ01000087.1 GCA_009928125.1 Betaproteobacteria bacterium | reverse complement strand
GGTCCGTGATCCAATCCAACATGGGTAACAGGTCTGGAAGCTCTTGAGCCAAGACCGGATTGTCTAAGAGCGATGTGCTCATGCGATTTGTCTCTCAATGTTGGCGTATGTTGAAGTGCACTTCAGCAACCTAGCCTGGCTCACTGATTTCTCTTGAGTTGCAAGCTGCGTGCCAACTCAATATCACGCTTTGACTATGGCAATGGGAGTAACTTGAGGTTTTTGCACAAAAATAGCGCATGCTATTTTGTTAGAAATTCTCTTTGGTGCTTGATTGCACCAATTAAAAGGGAGTTAGTGTGTTCAGGTGCACACAAGACGTTTGAAACTCGAATTAACTGAGAGCTGACAAGAACTGCACCAACTCAGGTGTTTGCGGATTGCCAAACAGTTCAGTGGGCGTGCCACTTTCATGCACACGGCCTTGGTGCATGAAGATCACGCGATCGGCCACTTTGCGTGCAAAGTTCATTTCGTGCGTCACCATCAGAAGGGTCATGCCTTCTTCGGCCAAGCGCTCTACCACCAGCAACACTTCGCCGACCAATTCAGGGTCCAAGGCCGATGTGATTTCGTCGCACAGCAAAATTTGCGGTTCCATGGCCAAGGCTCGGGCAATGGCCACCCGTTGCTGTTGTCCGCCCGAGAGTTGGTCGGGCCATGCGTCAAACTTTTCTGCCAGACCCACCCGGTCTAACAGTTGGCGCGCTTTTGATTCAGCCGAGGCCTTGTCTTGTTGCTTCACCAAGCCTGGGGCCAGCATGATGTTTTGCCCCACTTTCAAATGCGGGAACAAATTGAAGCTTTGGAAAATCATGCCGACTTTTTGGCGAAGCGCTCGCATGGCATGGGCATCATGGTGCAAGAGTGCCTGACGGTCTACCGTGAGGGTGCCTGCCTGAAAAGTCTCTAAACCATTGATGCATCGAAGCAGTGTGCTTTTGCCCGAACCACTTTTGCCAATAATGGCAATGACTTCACCTGCCGTCACTTGGAGGTCAATGCCCTTGAGGACTTCGTTGTCACCAAAGCTTTTGCGCAGCCCTTGAATGGCCAGCAGAGGTTCATGCATGTCCACGTTGGACCTTTCGTTCGAGATGTTTGGCAAAGTAAGACACGGGGTAGCACAGTGCGAAATACAACAAGGCCACGCAGCTGTAGACCAAGAAGGGTTTGAAGGTGGCGTTGGTGATCATGGTGCCCGCTTTGGTGAGTTCAATGAAACCAATCACCGATGCCAAGGCGGTGCCTTTGATCACTTGAACCAAAAAGCCCACTGTGGGTGGGATGGCAATTTTGAAAGCCTGCGGCAATATCACATACCGCAATTGCTCTGTGAAGCTCAAAGCCAAACTCTGGCTGGCTTCCCATTGACCTTTGGGAATGGCTTCAACGCAGCCACGCCAAATTTCTGCCAAAAAGGCGCTGCTGTACAAAGTGAGGGCAACACCTGCAGCCAACCAGGGTGAAGTTTCGATGCCAATCAAAGCCATGCCAAAGTAGGCCAAAAACAATTGCATCAGCAAGGGTGTGCCTTGAAACAATTGAACGTAGACGTTGACAATGACGCTAGCCCCTTTGAAATGCGACAAACGTGCAATCAAGAGCATCAGTCCCATCAAGCCGCCACCTGCAAAAGCAATGAGCGATAAAACCACGGTCCAGCGCAAAGCCAACAACAAGTTTCTGAAGATGTCCCACAGAGAAAAATCAACCATGTCGTTTCCCCTTCAGCGTCCAAACAGGAAACGCGGGCCCAACCAATTGAGCAAGCGGCGCAGTGCCATGGCCAGCATCAAATAGGTAAGGGTGGCGATGATGAAAGCTTCAAAGGCCCTGAAATTGCGGCTTTGAATGAGGTTGGCGGCGTGGCTCAATTCTTCTGTGGAAATTTGGCCGCACACGGCAGATCCCAACATCACAATGATGATTTGACTGACCAGCGCAGGCCAAACCTTGCGAAGGGCAGGCGGTAACACCACGTGCGTGAAAATTTGGCGAGGCGTTAAGGCCAAACTCATGCCCGCTTCAATTTGCCCCTTGGGCGTGGCTTCAATGCCAGCGCGAATGATTTCAGTGGCATAGGCACTGAGGTTGATCACCATGGCAATGATCGATGCGGTTTCAGGTGAAAGTCGCAAGCCCAATGCGGGCAGGCCAAAGTACACGAAGAACAACTGGACAATGAAAGGGGTGTTGCGAATGAGTTCGACATAGGTGCCAGCAAAAATGCGCAGGGGCAGCGCCCCATGCACACGTGACCATGCCAGCACAACGCCCAGCGCAAGACCCAGAAGCGTGGAAATGCTGGTAAGCCCGATGGTCCAGGCCACACCCTTCACCAACAGCGGCCATTCAATCAGGACGCTGATGAAATCCAATTCAATGCGCATGAAGCATCAAAGTGGCAGATCGCCAGCAGGGCGGCCCAGCCACTTTTGCGACATCTTGTCGATGTCACCTGCCTTGCGCGCTTGCGCAATGATCTCGTTCACTTTCAGACGCAACTTGTCTTCACCTTTGGCAACGCCAATGAAATTGGGCGAGTCTTTGAGCAACAGTTTGTACTCGGTGTTCAAGCCAGGGTTCTTGGTCATGATGGTGCCGGCGACCGATGCGCCAGTGGCGATGACTTGCACCTGCCCCGAGATGAAAGATGAAATGGTGGCGTTGTTGTCTTCGAAACGTTTGACATCAACACCTGCAGGCACCACTTTGGCCAATTCTTGATCTTCCATGGCACCCCGAGTCACGCCGACCGATTTGCCCACCAAATCATTGAAGCTCTTGATGCTTAAATTTTTAGAGGCAAACACGGCTTGGAAGAAGGGCGAGTAGGCGGCGGTGAAATCAATCACTTTTTCGCGATCTGGGTTTTTACCCAAAGTGGAAATGACCAGGTCGGCTTTTTTGGTTTGCAGGTAGGGGATGCGGTTGGCACTGATGACGGGAATCAATTCAACTTTAACGCCCAATTTTTGGCCAATGTAGTTGGCCATGTCGATGTCCAAGCCTTGTGGTTGCAAATCAATGCCCACAAAGCCGTAGGGCGGGTAGTCGGTGGGGATGGCAATTTTGATGACTTTGGCTTTCAGGACGTCATCTAAAGCGGTTTGTGCTTGCGCTGTGGCGCCAGTCAGGGCCAAGCCGGCCAAGAGTGCAAGGGTGAGACGGCGCTTGGCCAAAAAGTTGATTTGCATAGAACATCTCCAAGTGAAGTGAAACTTAATTGGAGGAGGTTGCAAGACCTGTGCCGCCCAAAGAAAGTAAAGAAGTGACATTTTGAAAGGCTTGCGCACCAAATTCAATCAGTCAAACCCTTAAATCGAATGCAGGCGCACTTTTTGAGGGATTTGTTTTGGATTTTTGAACCGTGTTTGTGGATGCCGAAAATCCCATGCTATACTCCACAGCTTCGCGGCTGTAGCTCAGCTGGATAGAGTACTTGGCTACGAACCATTATGCCCCTAGGCTGTTTTTCTTTGTGCATTCCATTTTCGCCTTTCCTTTTCTTTTTCGAAAGCCATGAGCAAAGCATTCACGCGCGAAACCGATGCGGATTCTGATGACGGGGAAGATCCCAGCCTGCCGCCCTTGCCAGCTGGAAGCCGCAACTACATGACCCCCCAGGGGTACGCCACGTTGCGTGCAGAGTTGTTCAACTTGTTAGATGAAGAACGACCCAAAATTGTCGAAATCGTCCATTGGGCTGCCAGCAACGGTGACCGGTCCGAGAACGGCGATTACCTGTACGGCAAAAAACGGTTGCGCGAGATTGATCGGCGCATCCGTTTCCTGACCAAGCGCCTGGAAATCGCCGAGGTCACCGACCCCAGTGCGCACCATGGCAAAGATCAGGTTTTTTTCGGTGCCACGGTCACCTACGTTGACGAGCGTGGAGACGAACGCACGGTCACCATCAAGGGCATCGACGAAGCGGACAGTCTGCAAGGCGAGGTGAGTTGGGTCTCGCCCATCGCGCGAACTTTGCTCAAGTCAAGAACGGGCGATGTGTTGCAACTGGTCACCCCGCAGGGTGTGCGTGAGATTGAAGTTTTGGAAGTGACGTATCCCAAGCCTGCCGTTTGAACTGGCAAACATCAAGCCGCTGGCCAAGTGCAGAGAATGGGTTCATGCATCCGACGCATTTTGACCGCGGGCTCGGTGGGTGATGCGCTCAGCATTCAAAACCGCGGGTGTGCGCTTCAAGTTGCGCAGCACGGTTTCCAAATGGTTCAGGTCGCGCACTGAAATCACAAAGGTGTTTTCAGCGGCATCTTGGGCACTGGCTTGCCCCATTTCAACATGAACGATGTCGACCTCTGAATTGGCCAAGGTACCCGCGACGCGAGCCAAGACACCCTTGGTGTTGACCACTGTGACCCTGATGCTGGTTTCAAAATTGCGCAGAGGTTCGTCTGACCATTCAACACCAATGAAACGTTCACTGTCTTTTTGCTGAAGTTTTTGACCCACACTGCAATCGGTTGTGTGCACCGCCAAGCCTTCACCCCGGCCCAGATAGCCAATGATTTTGTCGCCAGGCAAGGGATGGCAGCAGCGTGCATAAACCACAGAGGCGTTTTCGGTGCCATCGAGCATGATGGCACCCTGCGACACCGTCTCGTGGGCCATGAAGCGCTCGCGCGTCATCAACAAAGGATCGGGCTTTTCGCCCAACTCGGACAGCAGGGCAGCCATGCGTTTGGCCACAATGCTGGCAATGCGTTTACCCAAACCCACATCGACCAACAAGTCGCTTCGATTTTTATTGCCAGTGAAGCGCAATACCTTTTCCCAAACGCCTTGATAGCGGGCTGGATCGTCTGGCATTTTTTCAATGCCTTCTGCGCGCAAAGCTTGCGTGAGAAGTTTGAGGCCCAGGTCCATGGACTCGCTGTTGGCCATGGTTTTCAGGTGATGGCGAATGCGCGAGCGCGCACGGCCAGTGCGCACAAATCCAAGCCACGAAGGATTGGGCGAGGACACGGGTGCTGTCATCACTTCAACGACGTCACCGTTTTTAAGTTCAGTGCGCAAGGGCACTTGTTGGTTGTTGATCTTGGCGGCGACCAAGTGGTCGCCAATGTTGCTGTGAATCATGTACGCAAAATCAACCACCGTGGCGCCACGTGGCAAGGACATGATTTGGCTCTTGGGAGTGAACACATAGACAGCATCGGGGAACAAGTCCACTTTGACATGGTCCCAAAACTCTGAGGCGTCTCGCGTTTCCTTTTGAATGTCTAGCAGAGATTGCAACCACTGAGTGCCCAAGCGCTCAGAAGCACCGTCGTTGGCACTTTTGTCTTTGTAGAGCCAATGTGCAGCAACACCCGATTCGGCCACCACGTTCATGGCTTCTGTGCGCATTTGAAATTCAACATTGACGCCTGAAGGGCCCACCAACGTGGTGTGCAAAGACTGATAGCCGTTGACTTTGCCGATGGCAATGTGATCTTTGAATCGGCCAGGCACAGGCTTGTACATTTGATGCAAGATGCCCAAGGCGGTGTAGCAATCGATGACCGAAGGTACGATCAAGCGAAAACCGTAGATGTCAGTGACTTGAGCAAAGCTCAGGTGCTTGCCATCCATTTTTTTGTAAATGGAATACAGCGTTTTTTCTCGCCCTGAGATTTGAACGTCCATGCCAGCTTGAGAAAACGTGGACTCCAATTCGCCCTGAACTTTTTGAATCAGGTCACGACGACGGTTGCGGGCTTTGGCAACGGCTTTGGCCAAGACGTTGTAGCGCCAAGGCATCGAGTACCTGAACGACAAATCTTGAAGTTCACGGTAAGTTTGGTTCAGGCCTAAGCGGTGCGCAATGGGCGCATAAATTTCCAGAGTTTCAGACGATATGCGGCCCCACTTGTCGCGTGGCATGTCGGACATGGTGCGCATGTTGTGCGTGCGGTCAGCCAGCTTGATGAGGATGACCCGCACATCGCGTGCCATGGCCAGCAGCATTTTCCGAAAAGACTCCGCCTGATTTTCTTCACGGGTGTTGAATTCCAACTTGTCCAGCTTGGTCAAGCCGTCCACCAATTCGGCCACGGAGGATCCAAATTTTTCAATCAGGTCGGCTTTGGTGACGCCACAGTCTTCCATGACGTCATGCATCAGCGCGGCCATCAAGGCTTGCGCATCGAGCTTCCATTCCGTGCACTGTGTGGCCACTGCAATCGGGTGGGTGATGTAAGGCTCGCCGTTTTTGCGCAGTTGGCCCAAGTGCGCTTCGTCTGCAAAACGGTAGGCTTTTCGGACCAGTTCAATGTCAGCCGATGACAAGTAGCCCAGCTGGGCCACCAAGGCTGCGAAACTGGCGGCTGCCGCGTTGGCTGCACTGGCCGAGGGCATGCCCGCTTGAATGTTGTGAGCGTTCTCGCGCTTTCCGGGTATTGAAGTACTACCGGAACTGTTAAAAATAGAAGAAAAAGCTGCGCGCATGGCTCAAATGTAACGCGAGAGGGCCAACTTCAGAAAGCCTGAGGACTTGCGCTCACCCCATTGCGAATTCCAGGCATGAAAAAGCCCCAGGTTTTGAAACTTTGGGGCTGAGGGTGCCAAGCCAAGAAGGCTTGCCAGGATGTAGAAATTAGTTTACTTTTTTGAGCATTTCCAGCGAGCACGGTAAGTGGCTGCCAATACCAATTGGAAACGGTTAGGGATTTGTTCCAAGCAATCTTCAACAGTGATGCGGGCCATGACGGTCTCCGGTAAGTAAATCAGGTGATGTGGAGGGATTCGAAAGTTTCAGCACGGGCTCGGCGCTGGGCAATGTACTTCAGGCGCTGAGCGTGCACGATGGCCTTGAGGTCAAACAGGGCGCGATCGAAAACTTCGTTGATTATAACGAAGTCGAAAGCTTTGACTTGGGCCAGCTCAATGGCCGCATTTTGCAGACGCAATTCGATGGTTTCGGTGCTGTCTTCGCCCCGACGTTCTAGTCGGCTGCGCAACTCTTCCCAGCTGGGAGGCAGAATGAAGATGAGGATGGCGTTGGCGTACATCTTTTGGATTTGGATGGCGCCCTGGTAGTCAATTTCTAAAATGACGTCAGAGCCTTGTGCCATGCGCTCTTCCAGCATTTTCTTGGACGTGCCATAGCGGTGGCTGTGAACGTTGGCCCATTCCACGAAGGCTTCGGCGCTCACCATGGCGTCAAACTCTTGCTGAGAAACAAAAAAGTACTCTCGGCCGTGCTTTTCTTGGCCTCTGGGAGCTCGGGTGGTGTGCGACACCGAGGGCAAGACGCGGGCATCCAGCTCCATCAGGGCTTTGACCAGGCTGGACTTACCAGCACCACTGGGGGCGGCGACAACGTAGAGGTTTCCTGGATATTCCATGGCAAAGAGTGTAGTCAACTTATTCGATGTTTTGCACTTGCTCTCGCATTTGCTCAATCAAGACTTTCATATCGACGGAGATTTTGGTGAGCTCCAAAGCCGCTGACTTGGAACCCAAGGTGTTGGCCTCGCGGTGGAGTTCTTGGATCAGGAAATCAAGGCGTTTGCCGATGTCGCCCCCTTTTTTGACCAGTCGGCCGATTTCATCCAAGTGCGAAGCCAGTCGGGTCAGTTCTTCCGCCACATCAATGCGAATGGCAAAGGCCGTGGCTTCCGTCAAGGCGCGGTCTGTGGCGACGTCGGGCGACACCTTGCCATCTGACAACGCCATGGCCTCGTTCCAGCGGTCAATGAAGCGCTGGCGCTGTTGTTCTACCAATTGCGGTAGCAAGGGAGCCGCTTGGTCTGCCAACTTGCGCAGTTGGGCAATGCGGTCTTGCAACATCTCGGCCAATCGGGCGCCTTCACGGGCACGGGCATCTTTCAGGGCCTTGACGGCTTGCGTGGCCAAAGGCATGAGGTCGACACCTTGAAGGCCTGCGTTTGATTTTTCGTGAGACGCCAACTTGATGACATCGGAGACGCTCAGATCACGCGCCTTGGGCAGCCAACTTTGTATTTTGTTTTGCAAACTGACCAGTTTTTGCAAGGTGCCAATGGATGGATCGGCCAGGTCATTGTCTTGCGAGCTGTGATAGACCGCGCGCACTTCCACTTTGCCGCGCTTGATGTGCTGCGTGATGTGTTCACGCAATGCTGGTTCGGTATGGCGCAGCTCGTCGGGCAGTCGAAAGCTGAGGTCCAGAAAGCGGCTGTTCACAGAGCGTATCTCAAGACCCAAACGCACCTCTGGGGTGGCCGCCGAGTCGGTGCCACTGTCTGAGGCGGGCGTGCCAGATTGCACGCTGGCGTATCCGGTCATACTGTAAACTGGCATGAATTCTTTCTAGGATGCGGCAGACAAACGGCTGCGGTTCAGTCGTGGATTATCTCAAACTAATCTTGATTGTCGATTCAGCGCGTTCATTCAACCATTCAAACAGCGATCACCGCCATGACCATGCCCCAACCCACTTCATTTCAAAGAGCTCACGACCGAAAACAAGATCAACTGCGCAAAGTGCAAATAACGCGAGGCTTTACCGTCCATGCCGAAGGCTCTGTGTTGATCGAATTTGGCGACACACGCGTGTTGTGCACGGCTTCGGTTGAAGAAAAAGTGCCAGGCCACAAAAAGGGCAGCGGTGAAGGTTGGGTGACGGCTGAATACGGCATGTTGCCCCGTGCCACTCACACACGCGGTGACCGCGAAGCAGCCCGCGGCAAACAAAGTGGCCGCACGCAAGAAATTCAACGCCTGATTGGCCGTTCCTTGCGCGCCGTTTTTGATCTGAAAAAACTGGGTGAGCGCACCATCCATTTGGATTGCGATGTCCTGCAAGCCGATGGTGGCACTCGCACGGCCAGCATCACGGGCGCATTTGTGGCGGCCCAAGATGCCGTCGATTGGCTCATGCACCAGG
>RFVJ01000086.1 GCA_009928125.1 Betaproteobacteria bacterium | reverse complement strand
GCAGCTCTATGTCTGTATCTTGCCAAGTGCACTTCTTTGCAGTCTCTGACATTGGCTGCAATTGCGTTGCCGCAACTGAGGAATCTGAGCCTACATTTGCCATGGGCTTTGGCAAATTGTCAGTCTGTGATGTTGCTTGACTTGCTGGATCTGGTAATGGCAATGGTTTTTCTGCCGTCACAACAGGCGCCACTGCTGCCACTGTTTGTTGGGGC
This sequence comes from Betaproteobacteria bacterium, assembly GCA_009928125.1. GTDB lineage: Bacteria > Pseudomonadota > Gammaproteobacteria > Burkholderiales > Burkholderiaceae_C > Limnohabitans_A. The sequence goes on along the minus strand of RFVJ01000086.1, from coordinate 8,662 downwards.
TCGGGTGCTTCGGCTTGAACAGGCTTGTCCAATGAAAAGTCGCGCCAAACAAAGGTATTTGGAAACAAAAATTGAAAGAGCCAAAATACCAAAACGATCAAGACAAGGATCAAGGCCTTGCGTTGAACGGGGCGAAAACGTGGGGCTACAGGATATGGTGTTTCAGTGACGGGTTGTGTTGATGGCGGGTCTACTTTTTCAGACTCAATCAGTGAATCCTTGACCTCCAGCGGAGTAGTTACAGCAGAAGTGATGAAACTTGTTGGTTCTTCTGTAAGTGGAGGTTCACTTCTTAAAGCAATCTGTGGCTTCAATGTATGCCCAAAAAATCCAAGAAGTTTTTTGCCAACCTGCAACTTGATCTCAGGACTGTAAAAAGCACTGTCCCCGCCTTCTTCAAGTTGTACCACTTGAATTCTGGAGACCATGCTTTGAGCCAATGTGCCAACATCAATTTTTGCGTTGATGCGCAATTGTTGAAGCAGGGCACCATTTTCAGGCGTCCAGAAGGCTTTGTTTGAATTCATAAGTGCACAAATTTTAGGCACTTTAATTACTTTTGGCAATTTGAAATTGATGAACGGGCTGGTAGTGGAAGTCAGGGGTAGACCAGCGCTTCACAACTGCCTAGAATCCACCTCCCGCTGTCAAAATAATCATGCAACTCATGTGGCTCTCTGGCCCCACCGGCCAGGTTAAATCGATTTCGATCACCGCGCGCACCGTTTTGCGAGGTGCGCTTGCGCTTGGCTTGAGTTTGATGTTGTTGGGGTTTGCGCTCAATTGGATAGGGTTGAGATTTGCTGTTGAGTACAACCCAGATTTGGCGCGCACTTTAGGCGGGGTGACCACCGAGGCTGAACACCAAAGAATGGAGGCTGTCTACCGACAGCGCCTTGAACAATTGAGGCTTTCGCTGGACAAAACGGTTGCAGAAGTCAAGCGGCTTGAAGATTTGAAAAACAAGTTCATGGAACTTGCGACGCCTGTTGGCCTCAGAAATCGAGTCTCTGGCAAAGATGATTCCAAAGGTGGCCCCTTTGTGTCACCACTGTTTAAAACAAACTTTTTCAGATACCCGCTGCAAACAGAGTTACAACAGACCACCCAACAGGTTGATTCTGTTACCACCGCGCTGAACAACTATGAGGCACAGTGGCGAGCGCATTTGGATTGGTTGGAAGCATTGCCAATCGGCACGCCTATAGAGTCTGACTTCAGGTTCACAAGCGGGTTTGGTCTGCGCACAGACCCTTTCACGGGTTCGCTTGCCATGCACGAAGGCATTGATTTTTCTGCTGAAGTTGGAACCCGTGTGCTTGCAACAGCACCAGGTGTGGTGATCCGATCAGAGTGGGACAACGGTTATGGCCAAGTGATTGAGATTCAGCATGCTGAAAATTACGTGACACGATATGCCCATTTGAGTAAACGACGTGTAGCCGAAAACACCCTTGTCCAACGAGGAACATTGATTGGTGATGTCGGCAGTACAGGCAGATCGACGGGGCCTCATTTGCACTACGAAATTCACAGAAATGGTCGTGTTTTGAATCCAATACAAGTCCTGCCTGTCCGTCCAATCAATTGACTACCTGTCGTGGTCAATCTGAATTTAAAAAGTCATATGTTCGAAAAACTTAAATCTAAATCGTTCACCGTCAGTCAAGAAAGGTTTGACACGTTGATCGGACGAACAACCACCATTCACGGCCGCTTGGTGTTGTTGGACAGTGTTCGCATTGATGGCAAAGTTTTAGGAAATATCGAAACAGCTCCGGGCAACAAAATATCCGTCGCCATTGGTGCAACGGGAGAAGTGACAGGTGACATCACTGCGCACAGAATCATGGTGGCGGGTAAGGTTGAAGGCAATATTTACGCTGCCGAGCGCGTGGAGTTTCACAAAGATTCAATCGTCCACGGAGATATTTCTTACGGCTCGATTGCTGTGGAGCATGGCGCTCGATTGCTTGGTCTCGTGATTCAGAACAAGGCGGCCGCCGATTCTGCCTCGGATGCCAAAGCCGTCATTCAAAATGCAAAAATAGTTCAATGAATTGACTGCAACCCGCTCAATGTTTGTGCAGTAACTGGTTGAGCCTGCTCAAACGTGCTTGAAGTTCAGGTCGAGACTCAATTTCAAATTTTCGATGCTTCACCAAACTGGCGCCATCTTGTGGCGTTCTTGAAGCGGAGTGCCCTGAGGCAAGAGCGTTGTGACAGCAGTTTCAATGAGCCAAATAATCCATACACTTCCCGGATCAATGCTGGACATTGAACTGATGCCGCCAAGGTCAGTCAGAAACCATGACCAAGGCAAATCAAAAAAGATCTGCCAACCGAGAGGGCCACTGGCCATCAACATGCTGACAATTAAAAATCCCAAGCCATTGATCAAAATAAGTCCTGAAACAATGGCTTTCTGTCCCTTCTGTAAATCACTCATGGTTTCAGAGCATTCTTGATTCGCTGGTTGAGTGATTCTGCAATTTGCACCCTGACCTTGGAAGTTGCATGAATCTCAATTTCATTTTGATAGGCATGATTCACGAACTCTGATGCCAGATTGCGTAAATTTTCCAGATCAATGGCCACTTCATGCAGTCGTTGCGTCAGTTCTTTCTGCTCGTTGATCTTTTCCGAAATTTTTCCAATGGTTGCATTCACTTGGTCCCAGGCTTCTAAGCGAGGGTCTTCGAGCTTGAGTGACTGAAAGACTTCCAAAATCGATTGGCCGAGTTCATTCAAAGTTTCAATGGGAGGGTCGGCTAGCTCTTTCTTGGCCCTGAAAGCTGTGAATTCATCATTGAGAGATGGTTCGGGCTTGACGGGTGCACGTTGGGCGTTGGCGCCTTCTTCAACATGAATGTGTTCCTCGGTGGGTGTCACCCAACCTGCCCGCGGGTCGAATCTCATCATCACAAGTTTGGAGTTTTGTTGGGTCATTTTCGATTTCAAAGATTAAATGGTTGCAAAAATGAATATTTTTATGTAAATTAATAATAGGGGATATGTTCCCTTTATGCAAATAGGACACTGAAATTTCTTTTGAAACAGTGAGTTATAGATGACAGCTAAACTGAAAATTTTGATCACCAGCCAAAAAGGCGGGGTGGGCAAAAGCACCGTTTCGGCCAATTTGGCTGCCTTTTTTGCGCATGTTGAGGAAAACAGAACAAGTTTGGTCGATCTTGATCACCAAGCCACTGCCGGTAAATGGGTGAGAAATGCGGAGCCTTTGGGTATTCAGTGCATTTCAGTGACATCTCCAAATAACAAAGGTTCCGGCTTGGCATTGCTCGAAGCCAAACAAGCGCTTCGATCTGTGGCACATGACACAGAAGTCTTGATTGCCGATTTAACCTGGACGGACATATTGCCGGCTGAGTTTCTTTTCGATTTCGATTTGGTTTTGGTGCCAACTTCATTGTCTCGGGTTGAATTGGACAGTACCCTTGAATTTGTGAATCGATTTAGCTTTGTGTTCAATTCCACTTTTCGCACGCCACCCAAATTGGTCATTGTGCCAAGCCGTGTGGTGAACTTAGAAACTTATTCGAACGTCTTCTCACAATCGTTCAGTACGGGGTTCTTTTTGTCGCCACCCGTGATGTTCAATGAATCTGCCAGTGACTTTTTTGGTGCAGAGTATTTTGTCAAAGCGCCAAGCTTAGAGGTTCGTGAAAACTTCATTGACTTTGGCCGATCTGTGAAGCACCTTGGCGAAATTCAAGTCAAGGAAAAACAAAAACCAGCCAGTTTGTACCAATCTAAGATGACAGGTTCCATATTGGACCGTTTTCGAGCAGGCATGAACGAGAAAGCCAGCATCAGGCCTGTCAATGCCGCAAACGACTTTACCAAGCAAAGTTTCCAAGACCGAATGAAGGCGGCACTGCCCTCTGAAGGAAACGCCTTCACCGATGAAAACGCTGTTGGGTTTGCTGTTGGGATTCATTTGGGCGGACTTTCAAGTGGAGGCTGGATTTATTTGGCCAAGAGCAATTCGCCCTTGATGGCGGCACCTTTTTGCACCGAGAGTGTTTTGTAAACGACATGACCATCGAGTGTGGCCGATGAGGTGACTGTGAGCTCTTCACAGGTGGCGGTGCCAGAAAACCGGCCTTTGATGTGCAAGTTTTTGCAATTCACGATGCCATCCACTTGACCTCGCGAGCCGATGGTCAATTCATCTACCTGAACTTGGCCATTCAAGGAGCCCTCCACATGAATGGCGCCTCTGGCAGACAACTCACCTTTGAAGTAAAAGCCTTCACTCAAAATGGAAGGTTTTGAAACATTGGATTGCAACATGCCCATCATGCCGTTGGATTTGGGTGTGGCAGCCGTTGGGGTGACGCTGGTGGTGACAGCTGCAGGCGATATTTCTGGGCTGGCGATGACCACATCGTCAGAGGTGGGTGTTTCTGCGACAAGCGATTCGGGCGTGTCGTTATTTGGTGTTGTTTTGAATTTGTTGAACATGCTGAGCCGTCCGGATTACTTTTTGAGGGTTGACGGGATATCCGCCAACCAAAATTTCGAGGTGCAAATGTTTGCCTGTAGAGGCGCCGGTGTTTCCAATGTAGCCTAATACAGAATCAGTATGAACTTTTTCCCCTACTTTGACCAACAAATTTGACATGTGGGCGTAAAGCGATTCGATGCCGTTGGTATGTCTCACCACAACTGTGTTTCCATATTGAGGATGATGTTGGGATAAGACAACCACCCCATCTTTCACAGGATGAACTTTGTCGTCGCCGTTTTCGCTTTGCAGATCAAGGCCAGTGTGAAAATGGGTTTGGCCATGAATGGGGTGCTTGCGAATGCCGAAGTCGGAGGTCAAAGAAAAATTGGAAACTGGCATTTTGCTGGGCAATGCAAACAAAACATCGCGCAACGACCGATTGGTGGCCAACTCGTCGGCCACTTTTCCGCGCAGCAAAGGGTTGGTGCTTAAATCATCACTCAAACTGAAACCGCCTTTGGGGTTGTTTTGCTGAATGATTTTCACAATCTTCTCAGTCAGGCCTGATGAGTCCAGCTGTGATTTGAGCGAAAGATTTTCTTGGGATACCGCAGCGATTGACGTGTCGACGTAACGCCGAATGCTCATGTCACGATCTCGTATCGACTGCGCCAATGACACCATTTGATCTTCAGTCATGCTGCCAATCACGGAAGTCTCACTGTCTGCGGTGCTACTGACCAAAGCTTTGAAAACTTCTTGGTGTGAGTGTTCTAAGCGTGCACGGCTGATGTGCAGATTGATGGTGGTGAAGGTCAGAAAAACGATCAGCCCCAAAAGACCAACCGCGGTGGAAATGGCGGTGCGAACCACAACACGTTGAACTTTGGCGCTGACAGCAAAATACTGCAGATCGCCGTTTTGTTCAAAAATGATTCGAGAATCTTGGAATTCTTTGTGCCACAAGCGATTCAATGTGGACGGTAGCGACAACGCATTGCGCCAAAGCAATCTTGCCAACTGCATGGGAGACTCTCAGTCAAACAGCGGCGGGGCCGTTGTCAGTGATGGTGCGGGCGTTCAAACTGCCTTCAACAGCTTGCGTCAAGGTGCCTTCAATCTCGCCACCTTTTTCAATTTCAATTTCCACATAGTGGATCTTGCCTGTGATCTTGCCTGTGGAGCGAATGATCAAACTTTTTTCACTGACCACGGTATTGTGAAGTTGGCCACGAACATCAATGACTTTGGCGGCAACACGGCCAGTGATTTTGCCAGTCGTGCCAATCAAAACCTCTTCTGCAGTGAGATCGCCTTCCATGATGCCGTTGATCACAGCCTTTGAGGGGACGAAAAACACGCCTTTGACGGAAACGCCGTCGCCAATGACGACGCTTTCAAGTGATTCTGTTGGATTTGCCACGTTAGCTCCTGTTAAGTTTGATTTTAACAAATTAGGAGCCCTGGCGGTGCCAATAAATTGTTCAAAAAAGAGTGCTTTTTAGCTATTGTCACATGACCAAGCCAAGCTCGAAGGGAATGTCATCTAAGCATGCACTCGTTTGCCCCATGGGGCCTCGGTCAATGAAGCGAATGGTCACCATCAACTTGTTGCCTTGGACTTCGGGCGTGGTCTTGAGTTTGGGATCGACCCAAATTTGGATCAGCTTGCATTTGCCCTGTGGAATGCTTTGCCTGAATTCGCCGCCTCTGGCCATTTGCTTGGTGCAAATGGCATTGTCGCGCATCAGGTTCAGTAAAAAAGCGGCACTTTGCCGAAACGGCAGGAAATGATCTAGCCATGCGAGCAAGTCGGCACGCCGATCTTCCCCGCTTCTTTGCTGCCACGCAAAATATTTGGGGGCATCAAATGGCGCCGTACCGCCCGGCAGGCCCATGCGATCTCGAAGTTTGAAAAGCCACTCATCGTCAGCCACCACATGGGCTAACCGTTTCTTTTGGGATTTCAATGCCAAACCATGGGCTTCCAATTTTGCAAGCATGTCTTCTAAAACAGACGCTGCCACTTGGGGGTTACCACGGTACATTTTCAATCTGTTTTTTTGCGCTTCAAATTCTTTCAGAATTTGCTCATTGAGATTGAACTGCTCTTCGAGATCAGCAATTTCTAAAAGCGTCAAAAGGCAAAAATGGTGGTCGATAGAAAAAAACCGATTGATCAAGACATCGACACGAGAAAACAGGGTGTCAACTCGCAAAAGATTGCCAGTCAATTCGTCCAGAGGGTGCTCAAAAAGTATCGCTGCCACGTTACTGCAGTAGTGTCTTTGTTGGAATCAAGTCCGAATGATACCTTCCATTTGCAGGCTTAAAGTGCTTATCATTGAGGCATGGGACAACACAGACATCACCACACATGACTGAATTTGGCGATAGCAATCAAGAAACAGAGGCTGAAATTTTTTTCAGAACCTCTGATCGATTGCAGATGGAAAGTTGTGCAAGGGCCTTGGCGCACGAAGCCAAAAGCTTGGTGATCGCCAGTGCCACCGCTGAATTGCTGGATTATTACGGCGCGGCATTTGTTCGTCGGCTTAAAAAAGAGTTGCCCCAAACTTCATTTGAAGTGTTCATGCCTTCTGATACGGAAGCCATGTTGGTCCGCTTTAACAAGTTGCTGACCACGATGAAGTTGGAGGAGGCAACCCAATTGCGAACTCAGAGGGCGCCCGAAAAAATTTGGGTGGTCCATGATGCCAACGCATTGGCATCGCACGAGCTTGAACTTTTCACACGCCTGATCCTTCAATTTCCAGGCGCAGGCGTTGGCGCCATACTGATGTTCACCGGCGAGACCGCTACAGCGGAAAGCATGGTCAAACAAAACAAACAGTTTGTTGTGTGGGGCCTTGAGTTGCCCACTGCTGAACAAAAACTCAGTGCCATTCAGCAGGCAAGGAAAAATGGCGAAGAAGCAACGGCACTTGCTTTTTTCAATCGTTTGTCAAAGGCTCAAGCCAAAAAATCCATCCCATTTCAAAGTGCTGCGGATGCAGCCACTTCGGTAGCCTCCAAAAAAGAAACTCAATCGAAACCAACACGTCAAAAGCCCAAGCATCGGGGCTCACTGATTTGGTTTTTATGGATCAGTGGACTGTTGTGTGTGTCTGTTGGCGTGACCGCTTTGCTCTATCCTGAATTGGGAGACAAAGCCGTTTCGAATTTGAAAAATTGGTCGGGTCAAGTTGACCCAGCATCAGAGCCAGTTGACAGCAGCGGACTGGCCAAGGGCGAAGAAAAACTTGAAGTCCCCAAACCAACACAACAGTTGGACGAAGCCAACAATCCAATGACCCGTGGCGTACCCGATAGCAGAACGCCTGTCGCTGAAACCCAAAGTGCTGCGTCAGTCGTTGAAGCGAAAGTTGAACCTCAAATAGAAAAACCGGTCAAAGTTATCACCGAATTACCTGAAACAGCAGTTAACGGCAGAATTTGGCTGAAGGGACTTCCTGAAGACAGTTTTGTCTTAGAGCATCAAGTTTTTGACAGCATCAAAGAAGCACAAGCCAGCATCAAAGGCAAAGAATGGCTTGTCAATGCTCGCATTGTTCCCGTTTATGCAGAATCCAAAGATGAGGCCAAGTTTGCTGTCATCACAGGGCCATTCAAATCCAAAGACCGTGCCAAGAACACCATTGCAAGGTTGCGCTTGTCCAACGATGTCACGATCAAATCTGTACCTGCTGCGTTGGCACAGTCAGGTGTCAAACCCACAAAGCCCTGAAAGAATAACATCTCATCCATGCAGTGGCATTGTGGGCAGAAGATCAAAAAGACTTGCGCTGACTTTGCGCTAATGCACCGTAGGGGCAAAAGCCTGGCTTGGGCCCCACTTGCGGATGCGTACGACACGTTGTAGGTCGTTTCTCGTACACCGTGCAATGCCGCTCCTTGGCATCTAAAAACTGGCAATCGCCACTGCTGCGACGCGCCAAGGTGAAGATGCTGTTCTTGAAGTTGAAGTGATCAATGAAGCCAGCCTTCATGAGACGTTTGGCAATTTGCTTAGGCTCTTCGTGCTCGGCTTCAAACGGGTCCACCAATTCCAAGCGAATGAGGTCGGCCACCTTGACTTCAACGGGCATGGTGCAGCAGTTGGCGGCGCACGAGTCGCACATGCCAGGCTTGAAGCGGGTCCAACTGTCGAGGCGGTCGACGTCAACG